>JAEUMW010000099.1 GCA_016791345.1 Betaproteobacteria bacterium
TCAAGATCCTCACCAAGGGCGTCGTGCTCGCGTCTTCCCTCGGCGAACTGCCGCTGGGTGCCTACGCCGCGACGCTGCAGTTTCGCGCGGGAATCGTGCGCATCGCGCTCGCGGCGCTCATCTGGGTCGTCGCACGCGGACTGTCGCGCGAGCCGTTCGATGCCGCGCGATGGAGGCCCGCTTCGGCGCTCGCGGTGCCGCTCGTCATCGCCGGAGCGTGGCTCGTGCACGGTGTCGGGCGGTTCGAGGAACGCGCCTTCCTCATGTCGCTCACCGTACTGCACCAGCTTGCGGCAGTGGTCTGGGTGGGCTGCGTCACGCAGCTTCTGATGCTGTGGCGGCTGCGGCGGCGCAAGGTCGTGGTCGACGCATTCTGGCCGGTCGCCGTGTCCCGCTTCGCGCCGCTCGGCATCGCCTGCGTCACGCTGCTGGTCGCCTCCGGCGCCGCGCTGACGCTGGTCTACGTCGGCGCGTGGGATGGCCTGCTCGGCACCGGCTATGGCAGTCTCGTCTCCGCCAAGGTGCTGCTGCTCACGCTCGCACTCGGCTTCGCGTTTCTCAACCTTCGCGCCGGGCGAAGCTGGGTGCGCGATCCGGCGGCGCGCGCCGTCACCGCCCGCGTCCCCTACTCCATCGAGGCCGAGGCGTTTCTGCTCGTCGTCATCCTGTTCGTCGCGGCTTCGCTCGCATCGATGCCGCCCGCGGTGGACATTCGCAACCTGACGGCAACCGCGCCCGAAGTGCTGGCGATGTTCACACCGCGCATGCCCGGCCTGGAATCCCCCACGCACGCTGCGCTGCTCGCGGGTGAGGCGGCGCGCACCGTGGTGGTCGGCCGGGTACCGTCGCTGGCGGCGACCCAGTGGTCGGACTACAACCACAACGTGGCTGGCGTCTTTCTCGTCGCGATGGCGGGCTTTGCCCTGCTCTCCTACGTGCCTGGATTTCGCTGGGCGAAGTTCTGGCCGGCAGGTTTCGTATTGCTCGGGATCTTTCTCTTCTTCCGCAGCGATGCCGAGGCCTGGCCGCTCGGCCCGCTCGGCTTCTGGGTGAGCCTGTTCGGCAATGCGGAGATCCTGCAGCACCGCCTGGCAACGATGCTCGCGCTCGTCCTGGGTCTCTTAGAAATGCGCGCACGGACGAGCGCTTCTGCGTCGCCACGACTGCGCTACGTGTTCCCCGTGCTGTGTGCGCTCGGCGGCATCCTGCTCGTCACCCATTCGCACCTGCCGTTCGAGATCAAGACCGATTTCCTGATCCAGTCGACGCATCTCGCGATGGGATTGCTCGCCGTCGTCATGGCGGTGGGCCGCTGGCTCGAACTGCGCCTCGGCGATGCGGGTGATGCGCCGATTGCGCGCGTGGCAGGACTGGTGTCGGTGATGGCGATGCTCGCGATCGGCGCGATCCTGTCCTTCTACGAGGAGCCGCTTTACTGATCGGGCGCCGTGATGAGCCGCGCGAACACGTCGAGGTCGACGTTGCCGCCGCTCACCAGCACGCCGACCCGGCCGCGCACGGTGACCGCGCCGTGCAGCACCGCCGCCGCGGCAAGACAGCCGGTGGGCTCGACCACCATCTTCATGCGCTGCGCGAAGAACCTCATCGTCGCGACGAGCTGAGCGTCCGTCACGGTGACGATGCGCTCGACGCAGCGCCGGATGACGGAGAACGTGTACGCGCCGAGATGCGTCGTCCGCGCCCCGTCCGCGATCGTGCCGGGAACGGCGATCTCGACGATCTCGCCGCGCGCGAGCGACTGCTGGCCATCGTTGCCGGCCGCCGGCTCCACCCCGATCACCCGGCACCGGGGATTGAGCGCAGCCGCCGCCAGTGCACACCCTGCGAGCAGCCCGCCGCCGCCCAGACACACCAGCAGATAGTCGAGCCGACCGACTTCCTCGATCAGCTCCTTCGCTGCCGTGCCCTGGCCGGCGATGACATGCGGATGGTCGAAAGGGGGTATCAGCGCCATCCCCCGCTGCGTTGCGAGTTGCCGGGCGAGCGCCTCGCGATCCTGGGAGCGACGGTCGTACGGGATGACCTCGGCGCCGTAGGCGCGAGTGGCCGCGAGCTTGGAAGCCGGCGCATCCGTCGGCATGACGATCGCGGTAACGACGCCGAGCAGCTGACCGGCGAGCGCGACCGCCTGCGCGTGATTGCCCGAGGAAAACGCCGCGACACCCGCCCGACGCTGCGCCTCGTCCAGTTGCGCGATGGCGTTGTACGCGCCGCGGAACTTGAAGGCGCCCATCCGCTGCTGGTTCTCGCACTTGAAGAAAAGCTGTGCACCTGCGGCTTCGTTCGCAGTGCGGGAGGTGAGGACGGGGGTCCTGTGGGCGACGCCGCGCAGGCGCTCGGCGGCGTCCACGACATCGGAGAACGTCGGCGGTGCGACTTCGCTCATTGTGATCTTCGAGTGCGCGGCATCGTCGCGCAGTATCCGTCCCGGGCGCGTCCGGGTAAAGCTGCCCGCAACGCCTCATCGGGCAGAAAGCCTTGATTGGCGCTCACGTCATCGGCTCGCGCGCACGAACGTGACGGGATCAGGTTTCAGTCGGCTTCTCTTCCGGCATTGTCGCCCGCGTGCCCGCCTCCGGCGAATCGGCATCGCGTCCCGCGTGCTTGACGATGTACATCGCCTTGTCGGCATACCTCAGCAACACGGCGAAGTCGTGGCCGTCCCGCGGGCACCGGCTGACGCCCAGACTTGCCGTGAGCGTCGCATCACGGAGTTCGAAAGGCCGCGCCACGGTCCCCATGACCTTCGTCGTCACGGTCGCGATGTCGTCGTCGTTCACGACACCCGGAATGAGCATGATGAACTCGTCACCGCCGTAACGGGCAACCGTATCGCTCTCGCGAATGACTTCCTTCAGGCGACCGGCCAGCGCGCACAGCAATTCGTCTCCGGTCGCATGCCCGTAAGTGTCGTTGATCTCCTTGAATCGATCGAGATCGAGAAAGAGCAGCGCGAAGCCGACACCGTGTCGGCGCCAGTTCGCCAGCGCCTGACCCACCCTGTCTTCGAGCAGGTACCGATTGGGCAGGCTCGTCAACGAGTCGTGCAGCGCGAGGTACTCCGTCTGTGCCTTGAGGGCGAGCGCATACAGGATGTTGCGGTGATGGCCGCGCAGATAGGCCGCCAGCAGGATCAGGAACAGCAGCGACACGCCAGTCACCGCGGCAATCCCGGAACGGCTCAGGTCGCCGAACCTGACCTGACGTTCGACGACGAGTTGCATGGGCTGGGGCGTGCTGAAGTCACGGCTCTCCAGTCGCAAAAGCGGGAAAAGGACGGCCTCCAGCCTGTTCGGCCCGATGGCCGCGGGCACGTCATAGAGCAGTGGCTCCACCGGCCGCCCCGCCCGTGTGACGTCGAGCCGATACGCGGTGAGCGGCGTGGGCACCGATGGCAGGAGGTCGTCCGCCCGCATCACGAGGACTGCCGTCAGCGCCCCGGCAAAACCATATTCCGGCCGGTTGGACAGCCGTGATCCGCTGCGCTCGGTGTGGCGGAACATGACGTAGCCATCATCGCCTTCCACCAGCTTGAAGGGATTCGACGACACCGACGCGCGACGCACGCGCGCTTCGAGCAGCGCCTCGCGCAGGTGCGGCACGGAGTCCATGTCGAGCCCGACGACGGGACGCGCTTCCGGGGTCTCCGGCCAGATGAGGACGATCGGCTGGTAGACCGGCTTGTCCGGCGCGACGGTCCAGCTTCGCGAACCGTCGTAGCTGAAGCTGCGGATGTCGAACGGCCTGCCCCAATGCTTGCGCAGGTAGCGTTCAAATTCCGGACGTTCCGCGTCGCCGACTTCGCGTGCGACTTCGAGCATGTAGATGTGCGGATAGGTGTCGAGCATCATGCTCGCATAGCGCTGGACGCTCACCCGGTCGTTCGCCTCGACTGCCGACAGGAAGCTGCTGAACCCGGCGAGCACCGTCTCGTTCGCCTTCAGCTTGTCGCGCAGCTCCGCGATCACGGATTCCGTATGCCGCGCGAAGCTGCTGCGGACGCCTTCGATCGACTGGCTGATCACGAAGCCATACGCGATCAGGGTAAGCAGCAGCCAGACCGTGAAGGCGGCCAGATAGAGGCCGCGAAAGGGGAGCTTGGGCTTGGCAGGGATCACGACGCCACCGCTTCTGCACTAGCCTGAGAGGTGATGGGAACATGATGAACGCATCCGCGGCGCTCCACAAGCGTTGCTTGCAGCGCGCCCGACTGCACGCCCTCAGCCGCTCTCCTGGTTGCGAACCGGCAGCAGCACGAAGTGCCCGTTACGGCGCACGGCCGGCATGGCAAAGTCGAAGCAGTCGGCCCGCGCACAGAGATCGAGATCCGGTGGCGGCAGGCTCGGATTGTCGCCGCGCGTAAAACGGCGGCCGAAGTCGGAATGACGCACGCGTGCTTCGAACGGACCCGGATCCGGCGTTGCACCGTCGAGCAGCGCCTCGATGTATTCCGCGCAGGCGATGTCTTCGTCACCGTCGCGGTCGATCCACTCGCCGGTGACGAGCAGCGTCACGTCCCGCGGCTGCAGGCGGCGAATGGCCTCGGAAGTGGCACGCGCGCAGACGAGGCTGCCGGCGAAGACCGCGCGGGCATCGGCAAAACGCAGCAGCCCGCGGACGCCGGCCGCCGTGGTCTGAATCAGCTCTCGCCCCTGGAGATCGGCTTGCGCCAGTGCGGCAGGCGAATTGCCGAAGTCGAATCCCGGCACCGGATCGCCGCCCGCAACGGCACCCGTGATCAGCGCACGCGGTCGCGCCCGTTGCAGATCGAATGCCTCGGCCGAGGTTTCTACTGGGTGGATAGCGACTGCGCCGGCCGTGAAAGCATAGGCAGCAGTGGAGAAGGAACGCAGGACGTCGATGACCACGACAACGTCGTGCGGCTCGGCGGTCGATTGCAGGCGATTGAGAAACAGGCGGTGCGTGCGCATGGCATGAAGAGTGGGCCGACCACGCGAGTTGAATGTGGACGATCCTGCAGACGAAAGTACGTTTGATACAGGGAAATTGTTGCAGCATTCCGCTCGCTGCGCACGACATTGTCGCGCGAGGCCGCAATGCCGCCACAGGTCGCCGTTCCGGTGCCGGTCGGTCCGGCACTGAGGGCCACCACGGCGGTCACTCTGTCGGCCCGCCACGGCCCTATAATTTCGGGGTCGTTCGAATGCCGCGTCCGACACGAAGCGCCGCTCCGGTGACCGGTGGGGCCCTTGCCGTTCGCTGCTGCAGAAGGAGGATGCGATTGCACGCTCCCGTGCACAGTCCCGCTCGATCCGAGGAATCCCCTGCGCTCTTTGACGGCGGTGCCGAGTCCGTCCTCGTTCTCGATGCTGCGGGGAACCTTCTGGGGCTGAGCGCGCCGGCACTCGCCACCGCTGGCCGCTGGCTGCGAGCGAGAATCGCGCAGCCGTTGAGCGAATCGTCGTGGTGGCGATCGGCGGCGTCTGCCGAGCGCTTCCGATCGGCGTTGGCGGCGGCGCTCGGCGGTTCTGCCATGCGCTGCGAAGCCGAAGTGCAGGGTGCGAACGATCCCCGCCACGTCGAGATCACGCTGACGCCGGTTCTCAAGTCCGACGGCAGCACGCAACTCGTGCTCGCCCACGTGCGCGACACCCCGCGGCCCCGGCCGGAGGTGCCGCCGCGAGAGAGCGAGAAGCTCCTGCGCCAGATCACCGAGACCATCCACGAAGTGTTCTGGATGACGAACCCGCGCGGGGACGAGATCCTCTACGTGAGCCCGGGTTACGAGACCCTGTGGGGTCGCAGCGTGGAAAGCGTGCGCCGTGCCCCCCTGTCCTTCCTGGAAGCGGTCCACCCGGAAGACCGGCCGCGCGTCGTCGCCGGGATGGCGCGGCTCGCGCGCGGCAATCACGTCGAGGAGTTTCGCGTGCTGCACCCTGACGGCACGGTGCGCTGGGTGCGCAATCAGGCGTTTCCGGTGCGCAACGCACGGGGCGAAGTCTATCGGGTGACGGGGATCGCGACCGACATCACGGAGCAGGTGGAGGCGCGCGAAGAGGTCGATCGCCTGAATCGCGAACTCGAAGCGCGCATCGCGGAACGCACGCGCGAGCTCACTGCCGAGATCACCGAGCGCGGGCGCGTGGAGGAGGTGCTGCGGGCACGCAGCGAACAGATTCTCGTCCACCGGGATGCACTGCTGGAACTCGCGCGTCTCGACAAGTTCGATTTCCCGGAAGCGCTGCAGCAGATCCTCAAGGCTTCCGCCGAAACCCTGCAGGTGGAGCGCGTGAGCTACTGGACGCTCGCCGAGGACGATTCCACCATCACCTGCGAAATGCTCTATCTCGGCAGTCGCCGCGACGTCGACCCGGCTTCCACGGGCATCTCGCTCGCGAGGGAAAGCTATCCGCGCTATTTCGCGGCGATGTGCGGCGACCGGCCGATCGTGGCCCACCGCGCGCGGGAGAACACTGCGACGGCGGAGTTCGGTGACAGCTACCTCGCGCCGCTCGGCATCACCTCGATGATGGACGTGCCGGTGTGGTTCCACGGGCGCGTGCTCGGCGTCATCTGCCACGAGCATGTCGGCGAGCCGCGCGACTGGACGCTGGAGGAAGTGGACTTCGCGACATCACTGGCGACGATGGTCTCGCTCTCGCTGGAGACGAGCAATCGCCAGCAGCTGCTGCTCGCCCTGCAGAAGTCGGAAGAGAAGTACCGCAAGGTCGTGGAGAACGCCAACGAGGGCATCGTCGTCGTGCAGGAGGGCTACGTCCGTTTCGCCAACGCGAAGGCATTGCAGTTTTCCGGCCGCAGCGAGCGCGAGGTCTACACGACGCCCTTCCAGGAAATGGCGCACCCCGACGACCGCGCGCTGCTCATCGACAACTACTTCAAGCGCATGCACGGCCAGCCCGCACCGGACGAGTACGAGTTCCGCGTCCTGCTCGGCAATGGCGGCGTGCGCTGGTTCTCCGTGCGTGCGGTGCGCACCGAATGGGAGGGCCGCCCGGGGAGCCTCAACTTCCTGACCGACATCACGGAGAGCAAGCGCCTGCGGGACAATCTCGCGCAGACACTCGCCGAGCAGGAGGCGATCCTGCAGACGTCGATGGTCGGCATCGCTTTTCTCGTCGACCGCCGCATCCACTGGCTCAATGCGACGCTCGAACAGCAGATGCTGGGCTACGGCAAAGGCGAGCTCATCGGGCAGCCGAGCGCGGCCACCTACGCGTGGCCGGAGGACTTCGAGCGCGTCACCCGCGAGGGCTATCCGCGGCTCGCGGTGGGCGAGAGCTTCGCCACCGAGCTGCAGATGAAGCGCAAGGATGGATCGCGCTTCTGGTGCTCGCTGTCGGGCAAGGCGATCGATCCGGCGAATCTGGCCGCCGGCTCGATCTGGGTGCTCTCCGACATCGCGGTGCGCCGCCAGCTCGAGGAGGAGCTGTCGCGGACTCTCACCCAGCGCGAGGCGATCCTGCGCAGCACGCTCGTCGGCATCACGTTCTCCATTCATCGCCATCACGTGTGGCTGAACGAGAAGGTCGCGCAGATGCTCGGTTATCGCGTCGAAGAGCTGACCGGCCAGTGCTCGGTGATCCACTTTCCCGACGAGAAGGCCTGGGCGGATTTCGGGTCCGTCGGCTATGGCGCGCTGGCCCGTGGCGAGGCGTACATTGCCGAGACGCAGATGAAGCGCAAGGACGGCACGCTGATCTGGTGCCAGGTGTATGGCGAGGCGATCGACCCCGGCGATCTCGGCAAGGGCACGATCTGGACGTTCCTCGACATCACCGATCAGAAGCGCGCGCAGGAGGACATACGCCGCGCGCTGGCAAAGGAGCGCGAGCTCTCCGAGCTCAAGTCGCGCTTCGTCTCGATGACGTCGCATGAGTTCCGCACGCCGCTCGCCACCATTCTTTCCTCGGCGGAGATGCTGCAGGACTACGGCGATCGGCTCCCCGCTGCGGAGAAGACCGAGCTCGTCGACCACATCAAGGCGGCCGTCTCGCGCATGACGCGTATGCTCGACGACGTGCTCATCATCGGCAAGGCGGATGCCGGACGGGTCGAGATCAATCCCGCGCCCTGCGATCCGCGCGGGTTCTGTCTCGGATTGCTCGACGAGATGCGCCGCGCCAGCAACGACAGCCACGAGCTCGTGTTCTCCGCGCGCGGCACCGCGGGCGAGCGTCTGCTCGACGGCCAGTTGCTGCGTCACGTCTTGTCCAACCTGCTCGGCAATGCGATCAAGTATTCGCCGCACGGCGCGGTGGTCCAGCTCGAAGTCGATTGCCGCGACGACGCCACCATGTTCCGGGTGATCGACCAGGGCATCGGCATCCCGGACGAGGACCAGACCCGGCTTTTCACGACCTTCACGCGGGGACGCAACGTCGCCAACATCTCCGGCACGGGACTGGGCCTCGCCATCGTCAAGCGGCTGGTCGACCTGCATGGCGGCCGCATCTTCGTCGAGAGCCGGGTCGGACACGGGTCGCGCTTCACGGTGCAGATTCCGGTCGTGCGGGAGCGTGCGCGTGGCTAGGATCGTCGTCATCGAGGACGAGCCGCCGATCCGCGCCAATCTCTCGCGCATGCTGGAGATGGAAGGCCATGAAGTGGTGACGGCGGAAGACGGCCTCGCCGGCTTGCAGCGCATCCGCGCGCAGCAACCGGACCTCATCTTCTGCGATCTCGTCATGCCCGTCCTCGACGGCTACGGCGTCCTGGCCGAAGTACTCGCGCGCGCGGAGACGGCCACCATTCCGTTCATCTTTCTTTCGGCGAGCGCAGATCAGGTCGAGCGTGAAGAAGGCCTGCGCCGCGGCGCGACCGCCTACCTCACCAAACCGTTCCGGCTGGGAGAGATCCGTGACACCGTCGCCCGTCACCTGCAGCGCTGACGCCCGAGGCGCGCACCCGTGAACACCACTGCCCAGAGCAAAGGCGCCATCCTGGTCGTCGACGACGACGCGCCCCTGCTCAGGATCATCTCGCTGCGTCTGCGCGAGGAAGGCTATGCCGTGGTCACCGCCGGCAGCGGCGAGCAGGCGCTCGCGCACATCGCGATGAAGCTCCCGCACCTGGTGCTCACCGATCTGCAGATGGGCGGCATGGACGGGCTCGATCTCTTCGATGCGATCCATCGCGACTATCCGTCGCTGCCGGTCATCATCCTCACCGCCCATGGCACGATTCCGGATGCCGTCACCGCCACCAAGCGCGGCGTGTTCGGCTTCCTGACCAAGCCGTTCGAGGCGCGCACACTGCTCACCGAGGTCGAGCGCGCGCTGCGCGTGAGCACGCCGCAGACGGCAGCGTTGCCCACCGCGCCCGACAGCGCGTGGCGCAAGGACATCGTCACCCGCAGCCCGGCGATGGAAGAAGTGCTGCAGCAGGCGCAGATGGTTTCCGCCACCGATGCGAGCGTGTTCATTCACGGCGAGAGCGGCACCGGCAAGGAGCTTCTCGCACGTGCGATCCACCGTGCCAGCCGACGCGGCGAGCGCGAGTTCGTCGCGGTGAACTGCGGGGCAATCCCCGAGCCGCTGCTCGAATCGGAATTGTTCGGTTACGTGAAGGGCGCCTTTACCGGCGCCGTGCGCGATCACAAGGGTCTGTTCCAGGCGGCGCACGGCGTCACGCTCTTCCTCGACGAAATCGGCGACATGCCGGTGGCGTTGCAGGTGAAGCTCCTGCGCGTGCTGCAGGAACGTCAGGTGCGGCCGGTCGGCGCCGTGGCGAGCACGCCGATCGACGTGCGCGTGGTGTCCGCCTCGCACCGGAATCTGCAGGACGAGATGAGCGCCGGGCGCTTCCGTGAGGATCTGTACTACCGGCTGAACGTCGTCTCGCTCTCGCTGCCGACGCTCGCGCAGCGGCGCGAGGACATCCCGCTGCTCGCCGGTCATTTCCTGCGGCAGCTTGCCGAACGCTACGGCAAGAACGTGACGGCGCTGGCACCCGACGCGATCGAACTCATGCTCTCCGCACCATGGCCCGGCAACGTGCGACAGCTCTACAACGTGGTCGAGCAGACGGTCGCGCTGTCCGTGACACCGCTGGTGCCGGCCTCGCTCGTCCAGCGCGCGCTGCAGCAGGCCTCCGTGAACCTCTCATCCCTCGATGAGGCCAAGCGCCGCTTTGAGCGCGACTACCTCGTGCAACTGCTCAAGATGACGCGCGGCAACGTGTCCCAGGCCGCGCGGCTCGCCAAGCGCAACCGGAGCGACTTCTATTCGCTCCTCGCGCGCCATTCGCTCGACCCCGGCCAGTTCAAGTCCTCGGTCGAATAGACCGCGGCTGTTGGCTTGCGCCAACACCCTGAGAGTCGCGCCCAATCAATCAGTTACGGCGGTGTTGCGGGGAAAGTGTTGGCTCTGCCCAACGCTCGGCAAGCGGCCGCCGACCCTGAAAGGTACGTTAACCGACTGAAATATTGAGGAAACATACTTCTGGCACGGTGACTGCCATGGAAACCGGCAGAACACAAACGAGGCAGGAGACGACACCATGAATCCCCATCACCATACAGCGATCCGATCCGGTCACCGCAACCGCGATCCACTGCAGATCCCGGTGAGCTTGAGCTTCGACGAGGAGCGCACGCCGCGCATCCTGGAAGTGACGCGGGACCTTGCGCTCTGGCTGGGTGTGGTGTCCGGCGCAGCGCTCGCAATCTTCTTCGTCGGCGCCAGCGTGCCCGAACTCAAGGCCGCCGCACACAAACCCGCCGCACAGGCCGTCGTCCACACCGCGTCAGCGGTGCAGTGCGCGGCGGATCATTAGATCGCCGCGCGCTCGGGACGCAGTCGGGACGAAAGACTCATGGACTCCACGCACTTCGATCTCGTTGCCTGGTCGCTCGCGCGCGTGAGGGCCGCAGCGGACGCTCCGGCGAAGCTCTTCCTCGCGCGCCTGGCCGAGCTCGATCCGACGCTGCTGCGCCTCTTCGGTGAAGTCGGCGCGAACGATCGTCGCGCCCACGCCCGAGTGCACCTGCTCGCGGCGGCCGGTTTCCGCGGAGACCGGGCACGCGCCGCATTGCGGGCGATTGCCGAGCGCTGCAAGCTGCGCCCGGTCGGCCTGCGCGATCAGGCCGTACTCCTCTCCGCCGCCCTCTGGACCCTGAAGCGCACGCTCGGTGCGGGGTTCACACCGGCCGACCGTGAGGCATGGGTGGCCTATCAGCAGCAACTGGTGAGCGCACTGGAAGCGGCAGCGCTGCCGCCACGCGGTTGCGAACCATGATCGCGACGGCACAGGCGTGGCAGACCCGGCTGGCGCGCATCGACGCGCAGGCGGCCGCGCTCAAGGCCGTCGGCATCACGTTCTTCGTGTGTGGTGCGATCGGGATGATCCTGCCGCTCGTGCCGACCACGGAGCTCTGGATGGTGGCCGCCTACTGCTTCGCGAAGAGCGCACCGGAACTAGCGGAACGCATGTTCGCGTATCCGCACATCGGCGCCGAGCTGCGCGACTGGGTCGAGCACGGCGTCATCAGCCGCAAGGTGAAGCTCTTCGCAATGATCGGGCTCTCCGCCAACTTCACGTCCGTGGTGTGGATGGCAGATCTGTCAGGCGCCGCACTCGCGATCTGGGCGGGAGTGCTGCTCGCGATCGCGGGGTACGTGGGGACGAGAAGGGAGCGGAGTTAGCGAGGACGCGCACGTGAACGCCAGTACCCGGGCTTCCTGGCGTGCGGAGCCACAGCGATAATCAGGATACCGTCAGACTCGACGCGGTAAATGAGGGAGAACGGGAAGTCCTTGAGAAGAACACGGCGCGTACCCGAGGCGAACGGAGATCCGGCGGAAGGGAATGCAAGCGCGCGTGAGGTAGCCTCTTCCACTGCATCCGCAAACCGCATCCCCAGACCGGGCTCTATCCCAGCGTAGTAAGCAATCTCGGCAAGATGCTCTTGGCGAGCCGCGGCCAGGAAGCGCGCACGCTTCACTTGGCAAGACGTCTGGCTTCCGCAAACAGTTCCTCAGCCGAGAATGTCTCCGCTTCTCCTCGCTCGTACGCGGCAACCCGCTCTGCAATCTCTCGTTCCCACTCAGCCTCGATCTCGGCGATTTCCGTCTCACGCAGCGAATCGAGCAGGACTTCGACCAGTCGCGCCCGCTCATCGGCGGGAAGGGTGCGGGCTTGTTGTTCAAGGTGATGAAGTAGTACGGACATACGATCTCCTGAGCAGTAGCTACTTCATCTTACGCCAGCAGGCTTCGCATCTTGGCGCAACTTTACGCCTGAGCTGCGGGACGAATCAACGAGCGTACTGCAAGCAATCGAGTGGTGCTTCACGACGCGGCGGGAGATGAGAATTCAAGAATCGCTGGATTTCGAATCCTGCCGGGCACACCCGGCAGGACGAAAGTGGGTACTGGACTGAGGCAATCTGTGTAGGTTGAATGGCGTTTGGACCTGTGCCGTGGGGGGCGGGAAAGTTAGCTTCCTAGAACATCAACGTCTCGGCTCTTCCGTAGCCCATGTTTTGCCGGCAACACTTTATCTCGCCGTACGAAATACTTTGTCGCGACAGGAGAAATAGCCGTCGAAGTCGCCAAACGTCGTACCGCGCCGCCACTCACGTGCGCAAACAACCTCTACCTCGGCCTTGCGGCGAAGGTATTCGGTCTTTGATAGACCGTAAGATCGAGCCTCGCCTGTATCCTCGACCTCCTGCTGGACAGGGTCGACCTCCGAAATTCCAAACTGGTGCAACTCGCTAGGGGATAGAAATTTAACTTTCTCAGGGGGAATTCTGACCATCGCGTCATAAAGAGAAGGCGAGACATTCATCTCTTCCAAGTACTGCTTCGCGATCTTCTTTAGCCGCCGTTGATCCTGTTGAACAGTCTCGTAGCTGCGAACGTCGGTTCGGAGCGAGTATGGACGATGAATGCCTATTTGTCCGGCAAGTACCCTTTGGGTTGCCCCGACTAGAATGAACACACAAGAACTGAGACATCGTGCTTCATCCCACATTACGGCAGTTGCCCGAATACGGCGTAGTTGCTGTCCTATCGCGATTGAGGCTTCAACATCACCACCTTCGCTATTTAGGTAGAAAAGAGCGGTGCGTCTGCTTCCCGCGACGCGATCTGCGATATTTGAGACCTGTCGTTGATCGGCGTCTGTGACAATTCCAGCAATCTCCCAGCAATCCATATCCGGACATCGGGATGAACCTGTTACTTGGGTCACCGTCGCACCTGCGTGACCAATCCCAAGAAAAAACGAAGTGCAGAGAAGCGCGCGGCGGATTCGGACTACCGCAGTGTCGCGAGAGATGCTAACCGTGCCTGTTCGTGTCCGGAATTGCACTACGCTTTTCCCATTCACACAGCACGCGGTCACACAGCGCCTCATCTTCGGCAAGGCGAGCGACTGCCAGGGCAGACAGTGAGCCAATCCACTCGACGAAGGAGATGACCTCTTGAATTTCTTGCCCGTCGTAGGCTGGCTCGATGGCTTCCGACGTGTTCCAACGTTGGACGTGCAGACCACCGGTATGTGTGTACGCACACATTACTTTCCAGTGACGTCCCTTGATACCAGAGAGTACTTGCTCACAGAAGGGGGGGCACTTTTCAAGATCCTCAAGCAGGGCATCGATCCTTGGCGGCTCCCGGCCTTTCCAAAACTCACAAACCTGAGCATCCTTTGCACAAAGGGTAAGCCATTCGCCGCGCACATAAGCCTCGAAGGCCGCCCGCACCAGCGCAAAGCTTGATGCGTAGAGCGAGTGCTTGACTAGGAGGACTATCGAGTGATGATGCTCCTGAGCAATCGCAAGGCATGCGGCAGCGGCGCGTACTCGGTTGTTCGCCGGCAGCCGGATATTAAGAAGTGCCTGACTTAGCCAGTCGATGTAGTCGCCAGCAGAGCGGACCAAGTCGGTGAACTCATGAGGTTCAATGTTTGACATGAGAGGCTCGTGGAAGCCTCAGAGCGGGGGGGTCCGGTCGAGGACAGAGGAACTCATCGGCTTAATTACCTCTTGAGACTGCAGGCGACGTACTGTCGATGCGACGCGAACAGCTTCGACTATGGAAGATGATGGTGTTCGGCCAGGTTGTTACTTGCGCTGCGTCGATTATTCGGGCCCGTTGAGTGGTTTTCATCTCCAGGCGTACCCAGCCTCACAAATCGCCCACTTAGGTAACACGGGAGCCTAGGGATACATTAGACGGATACCCACTCGACATCAAGCCAGCAGCATCTCAGCTAAGCCCTTAGAGTTAGGAGGAAAGGAGGAGCGCCAGGAGGGACCCGCCGCTTGATCATTGGGCAAGCCCGCGTGCTAGCGTCAAGCAGGGCTGCCCCTGGGGCGGGTCACCGGGGCGGCGGCGCAGGCCGAGCGCCGATGTAGAGGCGGTGGTGCCGCTTGTCTGGATTGAACAGACGACCTACCGCTTACAAGGCGGTTGCTCTACCACTGAGCTAAAGCGGCACTGTTGAAATTATATGGGAAGGTGCGAGAGCCGTGAGGCGTGAGGGTAAAGCGTAAAGCGGCACAGGTGAGACTTAAGGCGAAGCCAAGTAAATCGAGCGAGGCACGGAATGACGCTCTCCGTCCTTCTTGAACTTACTCCTTTTCCCCCTTCCCCCTTCCCGCGCAGCCCTACTTCACGACCTGCAGCCGGCGGCGGCCGCCGTTCTGCGGGCTGGACCCGTCGCTGTCGGGCGGTGTCGCGTCGGACGCGGTCTTCTCTTCCGTCTTCGCCGGTGCATCGACGATGGTGTTGGGCGGCGTGTCGAAGAAAAGCCCCTGCGCCGTCTCCTTGGCGAAGATGCCGCCGACGGTGTCCACTGGGATCGAGATCTCGCGCGACACACCCGCAAAGCGTGCCGAGAACTGGATGACGTCGTTGCCGAGGGTGAGCTTGTGCGTGGCGTCCGGGCTCAGGTTGAGCACGATCTCGCCGTTCTTCACGTACTCCATCGGCACCTTGGTGAAGCGATCCACCTTGACCACGATGTACGGCGTG
>JAEUMW010000100.1 GCA_016791345.1 Betaproteobacteria bacterium
CAGCGTCTTCGCGAGTTGGCGCTGATCGAGGCGATAGAGGAAGTAGCTCTGGTCCTTGGTGCCGTCCTCGGCCTTGAGCAGTTGCATGAGACCGTCGACTTCGCGCACCTGCGCGTAGTGCCCGGTGGCAATGCGCTCCGCACCGAGCGCGAGCGCATGGTCGAGGAATGCCTTGAACTTGATCTCGGCGTTGCAAAGCACGTCCGGGTTGGGCGTGCGGCCGACCTTGTATTCGGCAAGAAAGCTCGCGAATACGCGCTCGCGATACTCGGCGGAGAAATTCACGGCGTCGATCTCGATGCCGATGCGCTCGGCCACCGACACGGCATCGACCAGATCCTGCCGCGACGGACAGTATTCGTCCGTGTCGTCGTCCTCCCAGTTCTTCATGAACAGGCCGAGGACCTCGAAGCCCTGCTCCTTGAGCAGCCATGCCGCGACCGATGAATCGACGCCGCCCGACATGCCGACGACAACCTTGCCCTTGCGCACGCGACGCACTCCTGTCCGCTCTACGCGACGTGGTGGAGCAGGTCGAGGGAATGGCGGCGACCGGCGCGGTAATCGTCCACGCAGCGCTGCACCAGCGGACTGCGGTGGCGGTGCGCCTGCGCGGCGAGCTCCTCCGGGGTGAGCCAGAGGGTACGCACGATGCCGGTGTCCAGCGCGCGCGCGGGATCGTGGCCGAGCAGCGTTCCGCCGAACGCGAAGCGAAGATACGTGAGTTCCTTCTCCTGCGACTGCCACAGGTAGACGCCGACCAGGAACTCGGGGCGGAAGGTACAGGCCGTTTCTTCCAGCGTTTCGCGCGCGGCACCCGCCAGCAGCGACTCGTGCTCGTCGAGATGACCCGCGGGCTGGTTGATGGCAAGACCGCTGGCGGTCTCTTCTTCCACCAGCAGGAAGCGTCCGTCACGCTCGATCACGGCAGCGACGGTGACGCGGGGTGTCCAGATCATGTGAAAGGTCGAAGCAAAACGCCCATTTTACGTTGGGGACACCAAAGCCTGAAGCTCTGAGAATCCGACAAGCCCCGCGCCATGTCGCCGCCGCCGGAACCGCGAAAGTTGCTGCGTAGGAGGGCAGGCCTACCCGACGCTCACCGGCACGAGCACCATCGTGTCGTTGCCGAAGATGTCGATTACCTTCACAGCCACGGTGTAACGCCCCGCTTGGTTGTAAGTGTGCGGCGCCGAGATCATTTCCAGGCTCCGCTCCTTGCGGGTACGGAAGCTCTGCCATTCGTTCTCGAAGATGTAGCTGCCGGTCCAGCGTTCCTCGAACTCCGGCAGCGCGAACTCGCCCTGGGGCGGTTCCATGCCGGGCAGGTGGCCTTCCACGCCGCTGCCCTTGGGCACCTTGATGATCTCGCGTCGCGACATGTAGTCGAAGTCCACGGCCCAGTAGTCCACCCAGTCGGTCCAGTGGCGGGTGAGCGTTTCGCGGGTCACGATGCCGTCCTTGTCCTTGCTCACCTTGATGAGTTGGCCCTGCTCGCAGACGACCTGACTCTTGCCGTTTCTCATGTCGGCGGCGGCGGCTTCCACCGCTCCCTGGGTGTAGTAGACGGAGAAGTCGGTGAGCTCGATCTGGAGCGTGAGCTTGTCCTTCCTGTCGTAGCGCGGCGTGGCTTCGACGAAGCTCACGTCGTGGAATACCACCTGGCCCTTGTCCACGGCGCGCTTGTCGAAGACCTCCGCCGGGATGTACTTCGGCGCGAGATCGATACCCTTGCCCCTGGCCTCGTCGAGCGATGCGGGGAACAGACCCATCTCGAACTCGAAAGCGAGCACGTCCACGCGCGAGGCGCCGCGCTTGCGGCATTCGGTGATGACCTCTTCGACGAAGAGCCGCCCGACGGGCAGGTTGATCGGGCCGACCACCACCAGCCGCCCGGCGTTCTTGCCGTGGAAGAAGCTCGCGTCCTCCAGGGGCTGGGCGCGGTAGGCGCGCAGGATCAGGTCGCGGAACTCGCGCTCCTTCTGCGCCATGATCCGCTTCTGTCTTTTTTCCCTCGTCATTCCGGCCGAAGAGCCGGAATCCAGTTCTAATGACTCTGGATTCCCGCTTCCGCGGGAATGACGATCGAGGGAGAAGTTGACACCGAGGTAGGCTTGACGCTCGTAGCGGCCGAGGTTCAG
>JAEUMW010000101.1 GCA_016791345.1 Betaproteobacteria bacterium
GATGAAGCGGCTGGAGACGGTCGAGGTCGTCGACCACCAGGGCCGGCAGCACGAGCAGGTGTTCTTCGGCGCGACCGTCACCATTGCCGACGCGGCGGGCGGCGAGCGCACGCTCTCCATCGTCGGCATCGACGAGGTCGACCCGGCGCGCGGGCGCGTGTCCTGGATCTCGCCCGTTGCGCGGGCGCTCCTCAAGACGCGCGAGGGCGATGTCGTCAACCTGCGCACACCTGCGGGGACGGAGCAGATCGAGGTCGTCGAGATTCGCTACGAATCCCTGCCGTGATGGCGGCCCACGGTGGCTCGCCTCTGAACCCGCCGCGGTGCGCCTGGGTCCGACGTGGTGGATGCCATCCCTCGTGCGACCTGACCACCTGATTCCCTGACCATGCGCGATCGGTTCACCGATCCCCGACACGACGTCGTCGCGATTCCCACCATCTGGGTGGCGATTCTGCTGTCGCTGCTCGTGCACCTCGCCGTGGTCCTGCTGCTGTGGGTGTGGAAGCCGGAGATCCTGTTCCCGTCGACGGAGGGGCCGGAGCGCGGCAAGTCGAGCGGCTCGCTCATGGTCCGGCTCGCCCCGCAGCCGAGTCCGTCGCCGGCCCCGCCGCCGGCGCCAGCGACCGTTCCGAAGCCGTCACCGGCGCCGCAGGCGCGGCCCGCACCGCCGCCCGCGCCGAAGCCCGCACCCCAGGTGCGTCCGCCGAAAGTGCCGCCGCGCCCGGCGCCGGCACCGCCGGTGCTGGCCCTGAACAAGCCGAGCGCGAAGACACCGGTGCCGTCCGCGCCGCCTGCGCCACCTATGATCAAGCCGGCGCCGAAAGAGACGCCGCCGGCGGAGGATTTCTCATCGATGCTGGAGGCCCGCCGCCGTGCCCGCAACGAGTCGGCGCCGCCGCCCGCGCCGGCCAGCGCCGCCGAGCCGCAGCCCCCGGTCGAGGACGCGGCCGCGCGCACGCAGCGCCTCGTTGCCGCGAATCTGGGCACCGATCGCACGCCGACCTTCGGCAGCGACCCCACGCGCGGCGGCGGCATCTTCCAGATCAAGCGCCTGGGCTATGACGACGCGGAGTTCGTCTTCTTCGGCTGGAATCGCGACATCCGCCGCAACACCGCACAGACGATCGAGGTGCGCCGCGGCAACAACAGCGACATCCGCATCGCGGTGGTGCGCCGGATCATCGGCATCATCCGCGAGTACGAGCAGGAGGATTTCCTCTGGGAATCGAGGCGACTCGGCCGCAATCTCACGCTCTCGGCGCGCGCCAAGGACACCGCCGGGCTGGAGGCGTTCCTGATGCGCGAGTTCTTCGACGGCGTGCAGCAGTGACGCGCCCGGTCGCTGCCCGGCTTCACTCCACGCCGTTGGCGCGGAACCACTCGATCATGCGGCGCCAGCCGTCCTCGGCCGCGGCCTTGCGGTAGCTCGGGCGGTAATCCGCATTGAACGCATGCGGTGCATCGGGATAAACGATGATCCGTGCGCGGTTGCCGCCGCGTGAGATCGCTGCGCGCATGAGTTCGACCTGGTCGAGCGGGATGCCTTCGTCGCGGCCGCCGTAGAGTCCCAGCACCGGCACCGTGATCGCTGTCACCACGTCGATCGGGTGCTGCGGCTGCATCGGCGTCGGATGCCCCGTGAGCCGCCCGTACCAAGCCACGGCCGCCTTCACGTACGGATTGTGCGCGGCGTACAGCCAGGTGATGCGCCCGCCCCAGCAGAATCCGGTGATGGCGAGCTTCTGCGTGTTCGCGTGCCCGGTCTCGCCGGCCCACGCCACCGTCGCGTCGAGGTCCGCCAGCACCTGCGCGTCGGGTACGTTGTTCACCACCTTGGCGAAGATCTCGCTCACGTCGGTCATCTTCGACACGTCACCCTGGCGCGCATAGAGCTCGGGGGCGACGGCGAAGTAGCCGAGCTTCGCGAGCCGGCGGCAGATGTCGCGAATGTGCTCGTGCACACCGAGGATCTCCTGCACCACCAGCACCGTCGGAAACGGCCCGCCCTCCGCGGGCATTGCGCGGTATGCCGGCATCGTGCCGCCGGAAACGGGAATGCGCACCTCGCCCGACTCGATGCCGACGGTGTCGGTGACGATCGTCGTCTGCGCGCAGATCGGCTGCACGGCAAGTGCGAAGCCGGCGCCGAGGACAGAGACCACGAATCCGCGACGGTTCCATTCGGTGGGTGGCGGCTGCAGGCTCAGGCGTTCGGAGTCTGACATGGGTAGTCCTTGCGGTCGGCGAGACAGGCTGTCATCTTTAGCCCCGCAGGAGGGTAACAGAGGGGTGCACCCCAGCCAAGGAGGGAATCAGGACATGAGAATCTGCATCATCGGCAGCGGCGGTGTCGGCGGCTATTTCGGCGGCCGGCTCGCGGCCTCGGGGACGGAAGTCGCGTTCGTGGCGCGCGGAGCGCATCTCGCGGCGCTGCGTACGAACGGCTTGCGGGTCGAGAGCGCGCTGGGCGCGGTGCATGTGCAGCCGGTGGAGGCCACCGACGATCCGAAAACGCTCGGTCCGTGCGACCTGGTCATCATCGCGGTCAAGCTCTGGGGCACGGCGGACGCAATCGACGCGGCCGTCCCCGTCATGCGCGAGCGGAGCGCGATCGTGTCGCTGCAGAACGGCGTCCAGGCGGTGCGACTGCTCGCCGAACGTTTCGGCCGCGAGCGCGTGCTCGGCGGCCTCGCGCAGATCTCCGCCCTCATCGAATCACCTGGTGTCATCCGCCACAACGGCACGCTGCAGCGGCTCGTCTTCGGCGAGCTCGACGGGTCGCGCAGCGCGCGCGCCGAGGCCTTACTTGCGGCATGCCTTGCCGCCGGCATCGACGCCCACCTGAGCGACAGCATCGAGCGCGCGATCTGGGAGAAATTCGTGTTCCTGGTCGGCCTGAGTGCCACCACTACGCTCACCCGCTGCCCGCTCGGCCCGGTGCGCGAGAACCCGCTGACGCGCGCCCTGCTGCTGCAGGTGATGTCCGAGGCGGCCGCGCTCGGGCGCGCGCGCGGCGTCGCGCTGCCGGAAGACAGCGCGGAGCGTCAGCTTGCCTTCATGGACACGCTGCCGCGGGAACTCGTGGCGTCGATGCTGGGCGATCTGCGGCGCGGCAATCCGCTGGAGCTGGAATGGCTGAGCGGCACTGTCGCACGCGACAGCGACGAGCTCGGCATCCCCGCGCCCGCCAACAGCTTCGTTCGCGCAGCGCTGACGCTGCATGCGGGGGGCGGGGGTGAGTGAATCGTGTCGCAATAGCAGAGTTGGATCATGAGCCGATTCAGGCACGCGGTTGATTCCCCGCACACGAAGCCGTGGACTCAGCGGGTTGGGAAGATAGTCTTGAATTTCTCAGCGCTGGAGTTCGAGTCGGTGCTCTGGCTGATCCAACTTTCCGAGCAACACGCAAGAATCAAGAGCTTTGCGGACACCCCATTCTCTGCGCGAGTCCGTCAACTGAAGGGATATGTTGAGGATCGGAGCATCAGCGCAAAGTGGCGTAGAACCTCTCTACGCAGTTGGAACGATTCCCTGAAGCTCGCCATCGTTCGCAACCATGTTGCTCACAACCCGCTAATTTTTGGCTGGAGCGCGCCAACCGAAGTTGGCGAACCTGACTTTATTGGGATTCCAAACCTGCGGAATCCTCGTTCTGTCGGCAGAGAATGGGCCCTTTCAAGAGTCGATGCCGACAAATGCATCAATGACATAGTGGTCGTCGCTAAGAAGCTTGCCGACTTGAGGATCGAGTGGTGCAAAGTCAGGGATCTGGGTCAGGCGCCACCTGCTCGAATCCACAACGCGACGCGCTGGTACAACCTCAGAGGTCAAGTCGCCAGTGCTCTTAGAATGTTTGGGATTCAGTAATCATCCTTAGCGGGTTTCAAGCCGTCCGGCCAGTGCTGTCGGCGCGGAACCGCACTTCTGGGCGTCTTCAGGACACGGTTAGGCGCGCACAGAAGCTCATCTGGAGAATGATACGGGAGCACCTATGTCCAGCCCTGCTCGCGCAGGTCTTTTCCTCTACGCCAAGGACATGCAGCGGCTCGCGCAGTTCTACGAAGCTGTCGTGGGCTTTCGCAGGCTTCACGAATCCGCGGAGCTGATCGTTCTCCAGTCGCCGGACATCCAACTCCTCGTGCACGCGATTCCGCCGCACATCGCGAAGGACATCGTGATCGC
>JAEUMW010000102.1 GCA_016791345.1 Betaproteobacteria bacterium
GCGCCGCATGCTGGAAGACGTGCAGCCTGGTGCTGCACATCCGACGACTCCGGCCCCGCGCTCGCGCGTCCTCGTCTTCGTGATCGCAGCGCTCCTGCCGATCGCAGCCGTGCTCATCTACCTGCAGATCGGCACGCCGCGCGCCCTCGATCCCACAGTGGTCGCCGCGCCGGCACCGCACGCCGGGCAGACCTTCACGCGCGAACAGGTGGACGAGATGCTGAAGCAGCTCGCCGCGCGCCTTGCCAGCGAACCGGACAATCTGGAAGGCTGGGTTCTGCTTGGTCGCTCGTACGCAGCGCTCGGCCGCTACCCCGAAGCGGTCGCCGCGCTGCGTCGCGCGGTAGAGCTCAAGGGTGACGATCCGGATCTCCTCGTCGACTATGCCGACGTGCTGGCGATGGCGGCGGGCCAGAGCTTGGAAGGCGAACCGGTGCAGGTGCTGGAAAAGGCACTCGCGCTCGACCCCGATCACGGCAAGGCGCTGGCACTCGCGGGGACGGCCGCCTACGAGCGCGGGGATTTTGCGGCTGCGGTCCGGAGCTGGGAACGATTGCTCAAGAAGGTGCCGCCGGATTCCGAGGGAGCGCGCGCCATCCAGGCGAGCATCGACGACGCGCGTGCGCGCGGCGGTCTGGCTGCACAACAGCCACCAACCGCCGCGGCAAAGCCGGTCGAAGGACGGGTCGCGGGCACCGTCACGATTGCGCCCGAGCTCGCAGCGAAGGCTGCACCGGACGACACGCTCTTCGTCTACGCGCGCGCAGTGCAGGGTCCGCCCATGCCGCTCGCCGTGCAGAAGCTCAAGGTGCGCGACCTGCCGGCCAGGTTCGCCCTCGACGATTCCATGTCGATGGCGCCGGGCATGACCCTCTCGCGCCACCCGCAGGTCACGGTGCAGGCGCGCGTCTCGAAAAGCGGAGAGGCCTCGCCCCGGAGCGGCGACCTGGAAGGGTCGCTCGGTCCCGTGAAAGTCGGCGGCACGGATCTCAAGCTCGTCATCGACAAGGTCCGCCCGTGACGGCACAGACGAGGCAGCGGCGAAAATGGCTGCCCGCGGCAGTCCTGCTCGCTGTCGGCGCGTTGATCGGTGCCGGCAGCCTCGTGGGAGTGACCGAGGCGGTACGCCTCTCCAGCACGGAAGAGTTCTGCACGAGCGCCTGTCATTCCATGCAGTGGGCGACCGAGGCCCACCAGCGCAGCGTGCACTACAGCAACTCGCTCGGTCTGCGCGCAAGCTGCGCGGACTGTCACCTGCCCTATCGCAGCCGACACCCCGCCGCGCTCGAATACCTCGAGCTCATCGCCCACAAGATGAGAATCGGCGTGCGCGACACCTTCATGGAGGCGCGCGGTGCGATCGCGACGCGCGAGTTGTGGGAGCAGGAGCGCCCGCGGCTGTCGCAGCAGGTCGAGCGCTGGTTCGTCGCAGGGCGCTCGACCTCGTGCCAGCAGTGTCACGACTTGAAAGCCTTCGGCGGCGACTACAGCGAGATGACGCGGATGGTTCATGCCGAACTCGTAGACGCCGACACCGTGAACTGCGTCAGGTGCCACAAGCATGTCGGTCACGTGTACGAGAAGGCTTCGACCGCCGGCGGCGCCGACGCCGCGCCTGCCGTGGAGCGAAACGCAGGGCGCTGATCCACGAGCGATGGAAATGCACATGCTGGCCATCGAGCACGTCAAGCTGGACTCGGCGGCAGCATACGGGGGCTCAACACCGAGCCACACTCTGGGGATCTGCCGCCGTCGGATCCGCGGCCGGCGCCGACCTGCTGCTCGAAGCCGTCCTCGGGGCTGCGTTCGTGCTCGCCGCCAACACCCTGCTCCGGCCCATCGTCAATGCGATCAATCGCCAACCGCTCGACGTCGGGCGAATAGGTCACCCGCCAGAGGGGCAGCCTGCCCGCCCCGAATGCGGTCAGAGCTTGAACGTGTCGGCGCCGTGGAGATCGGGCGAGTAGAGTGCGTCCTGACCCGTCCGGCGAAAGTAATCAGGGGCGGCCGACACGGCGATCACGCCGTCGGTGCCGATCGGCAGCCAGACCGTGCGTGCCGATCGCGCCACGTGCTCGACCTCGATCCTGTCGTAGGCGCCCGCGTCGGGCAGACCGCGAACGAATGCTTCCATCGCCCGGCAGGTTGCAGCGTCCGCGTCGATGAATTCCTGCCACGTCGGCGGCAAATGCCGGATGTCGTAACGGACGTGCAGCACGCATCGGCCGGCCTCGCGGCGCGCGCCGAGATCGCAGGCGCACCGAAAGTGCGCCTCGATCAGCCGTGACAGCGCCGTCAGCTGCATTGCCGACGGCGCCTGACCGGTACGTCAGCGAATCTTGCCCTGATACTTCGCCTTCTTTCCAAGCTGCTCCTCGATGCGCAGGAGCTGGTTGTACTTGGCGATGCGATCGGTGCGCGACAGGCTGCCGGTCTTGATCTGGCCCGCCCCCGTGCCCACCGCAAGGTCGGCGATGAAGGAATCTTCGGTCTCGCCCGAGCGGTGCGAGGAGATGACGCCGTAGCCCGCCTTCTGCGCCATCTTGATGCAGTCGAGCGTTTCCGTCACGGTGCCGATCTGGTTGACCTTGATGAGGATCGCATTG
>JAEUMW010000103.1 GCA_016791345.1 Betaproteobacteria bacterium
ATGATTCCGGACTGATTCCGACCGCGGCGCTGGCCCTGACGTTCCAGAAATAAAACGGGCGCCTTGCGGCGCCCGATGTCGATGAAGCGATGTTGTTGTTGGAGACGTCTAACCGATCAGAACGTGTGGCGGATGCCGAGACCGTAGGCCTGCGCTTGGCCACCGACCGGAACGTTGCTCTGCACCGGACCGGTGTTGGTACCCATACGGTAGCGGCTGATATCGCCGTTATCCTGAAGCGTGTAGAAAAGGTACGCCAGCGTGCGCTTGGAAAAATTATAGCTTCCGCCGATCGAGTATTGATTCGTGCCGGTACCATCTGCGTTGCAGATCTGGGGACCGACCGACGTGCAGCTTGCGTCGTTCGCCGTCATCCAGCCCGCACGCAGGGTAAAGTTGCCGAAGCCATAAGTGCCCATGAAGCCGTAGGCATTCCGCTTCCAGTCCCTGACCAGGCCGGAGTTGGCTGTGTTGGTGAATTCCAGCCCATCCGTGCTGTAGCTCAGCCGTTCGAAGACGCCGTAGAGGCTGAAACCCCACAGGTTCTGGGCGCCAATCACGACCTTACCGCCCCAATCCTTGGAGCTCGAACCGAGCGTCGTCGTGCCGGTCATCACGCGGGTGCCGAAATAATCCTGGTGCTGCTCGTACGAGGCCGCGGCATAGATCGGCCCGTTGTCATACTGCAGCGAAGCACCCCACATCCAGGGATTGAGCTGGCCTGCACGGGTCGTCCCCGTCGTCACCCCGGAAAGTGCATAGTTCTGCGTACGCTCACCCGCCGAGTACATCAACCGGCCGGAGAAGCCGGCAAAGTCAGGCGACCAGTACTGCACACTGTTGCCTTGCCGACGGTCGAAGGCCGCGTCCTGTGCAAGCGTGGTAAGCGACGCGCCGATAAGTGTCGGCGAGTTGACTGTCGTGCTCAGGACATTGAAGCCCGGCGCGCCGATCACGCTGTTGAACGAGGGCGCGCTGGTCGCGAAGAAGGGGTCGGCCTTAAGCGTGATGAACTTGTAAGGCGTGTCCCACTGACCGTAAAACGCCGTCCCCCAGTTGCTCGCCAGACCCACGTTGGAGTTCCGGCCGCCGAGGTTGCCGCCGCCGGTGTCGAGGTTGATCAAGCTCTCGATCTGGAAGATTCCCTTGAGACCACCGCCCAGATCCTCCGAGCCGCGGAAGCCTATGTTGGACGAGTTGCTCGACAGGCCGGCCTGATTCGGGATTTGCACGAAGGCATCCGCACGGACTGCCGCCGCCTGACTGTTCACGCCGGTGGGCCGAATGATGACGCCATTGACACCCGGTAGTCCCCCGGTAACACCGTAAGTAGGCGCAAATAGGGTCGGATTCAATAGCGGAGCGCCGCCGTCGGCCTTGGCTGCCTCAAGGTCGGCGTTGAGCGTGCCATAAATCTGCACAAACGAGCTTTGCGCCAGAGCTGCCGCCGGCGCCGCGAACGCGCCCGCAACGGCCAGAGCAAGCAGATTCTTCTTCATACAAATTCTCCTTAACCGTTAAGAGGAATGCTCTTTCGAGATTTGAACCCAAGGCGCTCGAAAGAGCACACCGCTGGGCAACCTCCCCGCTTTTCCGAGAAGCTGTTGGCATTCTGCCAAAGCGCAAGAAGAACGAGCAACAAACATTGTAGGCAATAGGCCAATTACGGCCTTTTTTGTTGCTTTCTCGCAACAGCAGGGTTACCTGCAGAAAAGCTGCCGAAGCGCCTCGCCCGGGTCTGCCGCACGCATGAACGCCTCACCTACCAGGAACGCGGGGATGCCCGCGGCGCGCAGGCGACCGACGTCCGCGGGGGTGAGAATGCCGCTCTCGGTGACGACGATGCGGTCTGCTGGCACGCGGGCGGCGAGTTCCAGGGTCGTGTCGAGACGCGTCTCGAAGGTCCTGAGGTTGCGATTGTTGACGCCGAGGAGCGGTGTCGTGAGCGCAAGCGCGGCGTCGAGCTCGGGACCGTCGTGCACCTCCACCAGGACAGCCAGGCCGATCGAGCGCGCCAAGCGCTCGAGGTCGAGCATGGCGGCAGGCGCGAGCGCGGCGGCGATCAGCAGGATGCAGTCCGCACCCATCGCCCGCGACTCGTAGACCTGATATGGATCGACGATGAAGTCCTTGCGCAACACGGGCAGCGCGCAGGCGTCACGCGCAGCCTGGAGATAGTCCGGCGCACCCTGGAAGAACTGCCGGTCGGTGAGCACGGAAAGGCAGGCGGCGCCGTGCGCGGCATAGCTCGCGGCGATGGCCGCAGGCTCGAAGGGATCACGCAACAGACCCTTGCTCGGGCTCGCGCGCTTCACCTCGGCGATGACGGCAGGCTCACCCGCCGCCACTTTCGCGCGGATAGCGCCCATGAAATCGCGCAGCGGAGGTGCCTGCTCGGCATCGGCGCGGATGGCGGCGAGCGGCCTTCGCGCTTTCGCTGCCGCCACCTCCTCGGCCTTGACGGCAAGGATCCGCGCGAGGATGTCGCTCAACGTCGGTCTCTCTATTGGCTCGCGGCCTGCCGGCTGAACGCCACCAGCGCGCGCAGCTTGTCTCGCGCGGCACCACTGGCGAGCACCCGCCGCGCCTCGTCGATGCCCGCAGCGATGGACCCGGCAACACCCGCAACGTACAGCGTCGCACCCGAGTTGAGCAGCACGATATCGCGTGCCGGGCCGGGCGTGTCGTCCAGAACCGAAAGCAGCATCGCCTTGGCCGACGCGGCGTCGGCAACGCGGATGGCGTCCGTCGAAGAGAGAGAAAACCCGAACTGCGCCGGGGACAGCACGTACTCGGAGACCTGGCCGTCACTCAATTCGCCGACCAGGGTGTCGCCCGCAAGGGTGATCTCGTCGAGGCCGTCGGAGCCGTGAACGACCAGCGCGCGCTGGCTCCCGAGACGCTGCAGCACACGCACCTGGATGCCGACGAGGTCCGGATGGAAGACGCCGAGGAGTTGCCGCGTGGCACCGGCCGGATTGGTGAGCGGACCGAGGATGTTGAAGAGCGTGCGCACGCCGAGCTCGCGTCGGACCGGCGCCGCATGCCTCATGGCGCCGTGAAAATTGGGCGCGAACATGAAGCCGATGCCGACCTCGGCGATACACCGCGCGACCGCCTCCGGCGCGAGGTTCAGGTGCACGCCGAGCGCCTCGAGCACGTCCGCGCTGCCCGACTTGCTCGACACCGAGCGCCCGCCGTGCTTCGCCACCTTCGCACCGGCCGCCGCAGCCACCAGCGCGGAGGCGGTGGAGATGTTGAAGGTGTGCGCAGC
>JAEUMW010000104.1 GCA_016791345.1 Betaproteobacteria bacterium
GAGCCCTGCGCGAGGCAGGGCTCGTGAGCTTCCGTGGTCAGACGGTTATTGCGGCTTCGTCCCGCTCACCGAGATGTCGACCCGACGGTTCGGCTGCAGGCACTCGATCAGCGCCTTGCGTCCCTTCGACCCCTTGCAGTCGGCCATCGTCACCTTCAACTCGCTCATGCCACGACCCGAAGCAGAGATGCGCTCGGCGCCAATGCCCTTGCTCGTCAGGTACTGCTTCACGGCATCGGCACGACGCTCCGACAGCTTCTGGTTGTACGCCTTGCTGCCGATCGGATCGGTGTGGCCGATCGCAATGATCGCGTCGTAGTTCGCACCTTGCAGCGTGGCGGCCAGTTCATCCAGCAACTCGATCCCCTTCGGCTTCAACGCATACTTGTCGAAGTCGAACAGCACGTCAGCCGAGAAATCGAACTTCTTCGGCAACAGCTTCGCCGGCGGCGGGGGGGGTGGCGGGGGGGGCGGGGGCGGCGGGGGCGGCGCTACCACCGGCGGTGCCGGCGGCTGCGGCTTCGGCCCCAACGCAATCTGCACGCCGGCGTTCACCACCCAGAAGCCGAGATTGCCGTTGTTGCGACCGACGAAGGTCTGCTGGTTGAGCACGTTCTCCTGCCAGCGATAGCCGCCGTCGACCCGCAACGACACGTTATCGGTGACCGGATACAACGCGCCGACCCCGGCATTCGCCATCCAGCCGGTCGAGTTGCGGCCATTTACGTAAGTCAGAGGTGCGCCGGTGATGGGATTCGGGATGCCGATCACGCCGCCGTTCGAGCGCAGATTCGCGCCGCCGCCACCGACCTGGATGAACGGTTGGAAACCCTCGCGCTTGAGAAAGATCAGGGCATTCAACCCGAACGGGATGTTGTCGACCTTGCCGGGGAAAGCACCGTCGCTACCGCCGAGCCACTCATAGGAGGCGCGCAGTTCGAGGTTCAGCCAGCGGTTGATGATCTTGCCGACGGTCAGGCCGGCACCGGCCCCGTCGTACGAGTTGTCTCTCGGCGCAAAGGAGGGGCCGGGGGCGAAGAAGTTGGTCGTCCTGAGGTTGGCCTGGGACCACGTGTAGCTGCCGAAGGGCTCGACGTACCACCGGTTGTCGAACCCCGGCGGGTTGTCGAAGAAGCCCGCGGCGTTGGCCGCCGCTGGCGCGGCGAGTGCCATGGCCACCAGCAAGCCAACCCTTGTTCTCTTGCTCATCAATATTGCTCCTTGTCGTTTCAGCACGATCCGATTTGCAGGAAACTCGCAGACCGTCCGCTTACCTGTGCCTACGGTTGCCATGGTGCATGAGCAGGATTGGCGATAGCAACGCGTAGTCCTTTCATTTCGATACAAATGCTTCTCGGCCCCGGCCACCTGTTGCAATTGCGCAACAGTTCTGCGTCACCCGTGCGGTCCGGTCTCCGGCGCTGCTGGCGGGTTCGCCACCACCCGCACATTGGCTTCCGGCAGTGACTTCACATGCACCTCCTGCTGCGGGAAGGGAATCTCGATCCCGGCATCGGCAAGGGCACGGGCGATGGCGGTGTTCACTTCGTGCAGCAGCGGCAGACGCTCTTCCAGGGTGCTCGCGTAGGCTCGCACCTCGAAATCGAGAGAACTCGCGCCGAACGTCGTGAACACCACGACCGGTGGCGGCTTTTCCAGCACTCCCTTGCAAGAACGCACGGCCGCCAGGATTACCGCCTGCGCCTGCTGCGGGTTGGTGCCGTACGCGACGCCCACGTTGAGCAGGAGGCGCGTGGTCGGATCCGACAGCGTCCAGTTGATGACGCGTTCGGTGATGAAATTCTTGTTGGGAATGACAACGTCGCGGCGGTCGTAGTCGGTGAGCGTCGTGGCCCGTATCTGGATACGCGAGACGACCCCGGTCACATCGCCGACCGTCACGGTGTCGCCGATGCGCACCGGCCGCTCGAACAGGATGATGAGGCCGGAAACGAAGTTCGCCACCACCTCCTGCAGACCGAAGCCGAGACCCACACCCATCGCGGCCACCAGCCATTGCAGCTTCGACCAGCTCACCCCGAGCAGGCTGAAGACCGAGATGGTGCCGACGCCGATGACGACGTAACGCGCCGTCGTGGCGATGGCGAACTGCGCGCCCGGGTCGAGGCGCAGGCGCTGCAGCAGCACCTCGAGCACACTGCCGATATTGCGGACCGTGACAATCATGAGGAACACGACGAGCAGCGACAGCGTGACGCTGCCCACCGTCACCGGCACCTGCCTCGTCTCGCCGTCGACGAGCGCCGCGTGCGACCAGAGCCGAACATCGCCGATCATGCCCAGCGCCGGGATCGAATCGCGCCAGATGAAATAGAGGCCGATGAGCATGCCCGATCCCACCAGGGTCTCGATCAGCTGCCGCGTCTGCGCGTCCACGCTCTCGATGTCCGGCAGCTTGATGCGCTTGGCGCTCCCCTCGATCATCACCTCGGCCGGCGCCGTCTGCGCTTCGCTCCCCTGGTGGGCCAGCCGCGCACGCGCGATCACCATCCAGCGCGCGACGAGATGCAGGACCACGATGGCCGACACGACCATCCAGAAGGAATCGCCGACGCGCCGGAACAGCATGACCGCCGCATAGAGGTAACCGCTCACCGCAAGCGCGATCATGAAAAGCGAGGTCAACACCAGGCACATCAACCACAACCAGGGCAATCGCGCGAACCAAGCGTTCGGCTTCGCCCGGATGAAGTCGCGCATGAGCGGTCGGTCGAAGCGCAGCAAGTGGAGGAACACCCCGGTGATGACCGTCAGGGTCAGGACGAAGGCGATGCGCCCCAGGCTCGACCGTTCCGCTTCGGTGGCGAACTGCCCCATGGTGGCCGTCACGAATCCCGCGGGCAGCGCCAGCAGCAACAGCCAGCTGAGACTGCGCCGCACGGCATCGGTCGCCTCCCGCCGCCAGCCGAAGTGCACCGGACCGACACCGTGCGGCGCGCACAGGGTGCGCAGCACGAGCACGAAGAAGAGCGGGAGCGCCACAGCAGCCAGTCCGGCCCCGACCTGCTTCGCGAAGCGCGACGCGGTGATGCTGTCTGACAGCGTCATCGCGACCGACTGCATGAGGAGCGGCCACGGCAATGCGATCAGCGCGGTCAAGCCGAGCGCCTGCACCGTGATCCAGACGCTGTCGTCCGGAATGCGGCCGACCTTCGCCGAGAGCGACCTGATGCCGGCGGCGAAGGCGCGTCGCCGCACGAGCAGGAAACCGACGAGAGCCAGGACCACGACGGTGCGCGGCCAGTTCGACTTGATTCCGGTCCAGAGCGCCGCCAGCACGCTCAGCCAGTTGCGGGGCGAAAGCAGCGCGGCGACTGCCAGCATCGCCTCCGTGAACCAGTCAGCGCCGTAGCGCGATACCGGCACCCAGAACAGCACGCGGGAGAGGAAGGTGCGGAAATCGCCGGACGCACGCAGCAGGCGCTTCTCCGCGACATCGGTGGCGTCGAACAGTTGCAGCAGGTACTTCTGTTCTTCGTTGATCTTGGTGGCGAGCCCCTTCATCTCCTGCAGCTGCGCCCAGACTTCCGGCGCGAGCTTTTCCGCATCCTCCTGCCCCACCCGCGCCGCAAGCTTCTCGCGAAACAGATCGTAGTTGTTCACGACCTCCTGGTACGGCGCTTCCTCCTGCTCCAGCTGGAAGATCTTCGCGGTGAGCTCGACCGCCTGCTGCTCGCGCTCCCGTTGCGCGAAGCGGAAGTCGGCGGCGTCGGGGAGTTCGCCGATCTCCTTGTTGAGCACGCGCGCGAGCGCTTCGCTCAGATTGTCGTCGCGCAGTCGCTGCTTCAGGCTCTCGTCACGGGCCTCGATGCGCTCCGCGCGGGCGACGTACGTATCGCGCAGCGCCTCCATGCGACCGATGTCCAGCGCCAGCCGCGCGCGCTCCGCGCTCAGACGGCGCTTCCACTCCGCAATCTGCTGAAAGATCGGATGCTTGGTCGCCGCCGCCTCCAGCGCCCGTTCGGCGTCCTGTTGTGTCGCCTCGGCGTCGGCGACGCGCCGCTTCGCGAGCAGTTCGTCGAGCGCCTTCGCCCGACTTTCCGCCAGCGCGAGGTCCAGGCGGGCCGCATCGCGCTCGTTCTGGGCGAGACTCAGCAATACGGGTTGCGCCGCAAGCTCGGCAGTCAGCGCCGGCACCTGCGCCTGCTTGAGCAGGAGCGTCGCGCGCAGGGCGGCAAGCTTGGCTTCACCGAGCGTCGTCTTGCGCTCGGCGGTGGCCGCGTCGATCTGATGGTTGAGATCGGCGATCGCACCCTGGGCGTCGCGCAGCTCCTGCTTCGCCAGGGGGATGCGTTCGGTGCGCTGGGCGAGCGCCTGTTCCCTGGCGGCGAGCGTGGCCTTCAGCGCCGCGCGCTTCGCCTCGGCAGCCGCGAGGACGTTGACGAGATCGTCCACATCCAGCGCCGCTTCCGCCACCACGTCGACCGGCGCGTCGAGGACGGCACGCGTCGAAGCGTTGCTGCGCTCGAGCCGCGCGGCATCGGCACGACCGCTCGCCTGCACCTTCTGATACTGCGCAGTCTGCGCCCTGATGTCGTCGAGCCGTTCGAGATCCTTGCGCACGCTGCGGTAGATCTCCGCGATCTGCGCGCGGCTGTCGGCGTCGATATCCTTGCGTGCATCGAGCTCGCGAATCCTGCGGTCGATCGCCGACTGGCTGAGGTCGGCTGCGGCCTCTGCATTCGGCGCCTCTGCTGTCTGCGCCGGCGCCGGTGCCGGCAGGCCGCACAACGCCAGCAGCACGGCGACCCGCGCCGTGAAGACGCGCATCAGCGACGCCACGCGCGCCATGTCACTCGGGATCTTGCTCCGGCACCGCAGTGAGCTCCGCCAGCCAGGGAAGCGCCACGCCGTCGCTGGGCGCCCGCCAGTCGCCGCGCGGCGAGAGCGATCCGCCCGAGCCGACCTTCGGACTGTTGGCGATGCAGCTGCGCTTGAACTGGCTCTGCTCGAAGAAGCGGCGCAGAAACACCGCCAGCCAGCGCTTGATATCGCCGATGCGGTAAGCATGCCGCGCCGCCTCCGGGATGTCCGGCCACGGGCCCGTGGAGTAGTCGCGCCAGGCGCACCACGACATGAACGCGACCTTGGAGGGGCGGTAGCCGAGCCGCAGCGTGTAATAGAGATTGAAGTCCTGCAGTTCGTAGGGTCCCACCACGTCCTCCGTGCGCTGCGCCGGCTGCCCGTTCACTTCGCCCGGCACGAGCTCCGGGCTGATGTCGGTGGCGAGCACCTCGCGCAGCACGTCGCTCACGCTCGCACCGAGTTCCTCGGTCTCCGCCGCCCAGCGGATGAGGTACTGGATCAGCGTCTTCGGCACGCTCGCGTTGACGTGGTAGTGCGCCATGTGGTCGCCGACGCCGTAGGTGCACCAGCCGAGCGCCAGCTCGGACAGGTCGCTCGTGCCGACGACGACGCCGCCGTGGTGATTGGCGATGCGAAAGAGGTGGTTCGTGCGCTCACCCGCCTGCACGTTCTCGAAGGTGATGTCGTACACGGGATCGCCATCGACGAACGGATGCCCGATGTCGCGCAGCATCTGCAGGCAGCTCGGACGGATGTCGATCTCGGCCGCGCTGCAGCCGACGGCCGCCATCAGCCGCCGCGCCTGATCGAGCGTGCGCTCGCTGGTGGCGAAACCCGGCATCGTGTAGGCGAGGATGTTCGAGCGCGGCAGTCCCATCTGGTCGACCGCCTTCGCGCACACGACCAGCGCCTGCGTCGAGTCGAGCCCGCCGGAGATGCCGATCACGATCTTGCGCGTGGCCGCGGCCTTCAGCCGCGTGGCGAGCGCCTGCACCTGGATGCGGTACACCTCCTCGCAGCGCTCGTCACGCCGTGACGCCTCGCTCGGCACGTAGGGAAAGCGCTCGTAGATGCGCGCGAGCGGAATTGTCCCCGATGGCAGTTCGAGTTCGAATCCCACGACGCGAAAGCGTGCAAGCTCCTCGCGGTGACGTCGCGCCGAGTCGCTGAAGGTGGTCTGCCGCATGCGGTCCTGCGACAGCCGGTCGAGGTCGATGTCGCCGACCACCAGCTG
>JAEUMW010000105.1 GCA_016791345.1 Betaproteobacteria bacterium
CTCGACCCGTCAACGCGCCTGCTGACGGGGACGGCGAAGCTGCGATTCCAGGACGCGGAGCCGCGGACTTTCTCGCTCGCGCCCGAAGCGGTGATCGAGCGCAGCGCGATCCTCGGCCGACCGGTGGTCCTCGAAAGGACGGTGGAATCCGGCCGCGCCGTACTCAGCGTCCCCGCTTCGGTCAAGGGCCAAGAAGTGGTGGTGACCTACCGCTTGCCGCTCGAACCGCTCGACACCACCCAGGATCACCGCGGCGTGCTGCGCGCTTTGCCGCCGATGGCCGACGTTCGGGGCAGTTTCCTGCCTGCCGGCAGCGGCTGGTATCCACAGCCCGCGGCGGATTTCACGTACACGGTCTCGCTCGCGGTGCCCGACACGCAGCGAGCGCTGGTGCCCGGACGTCTGCTGCGCGAAGCGGTCTCCGGCGGCCTGTATCGCGCTGACCTCGAGTTTCCCCATCCGAACGACGGCATCGACCTGATGGCGGGACCGTACACGGTACGCGAGCGGCTTGTCGCCGTCGACGGCCGTGAGCTGCGGCTTCGCACCTACTTCGGCCCTGATCTCTCGGAGGCGATCTCCGACGACTATCTGGCCGCCGTCGAGCGCTATCTCCGGATGTATTCCGACGGGATCGGCGAGTATCCCTTCGACGGTTTCAGCATCGTCGCGAGCCCGCTGCCGACCGGGCTCGGGATGCCCACACTCACCTACCTGGGCGCGCAGGTGATCCGGCTACCCTTCATTCGCGACACATCCCTCGGCCATGAGGTCCTGCACAGCTGGTGGGGCAACTGTGTTTATCCCGACTACGAGCACGGCAACTGGGCCGAAGGTCTGACGACGTTCATGGCGGATTACGCCTACAAGGAACGTGCTGATGCGGCCGCCGCCCGCGACATGCGCCACGGCTGGCTGCGGGACTATGCCTCGCTGCCGGCAGACTCCGACAAGCCGCTCGTGAACTTCACGGCCCGCACCCACAGTGCTTCGGCGACGGTCGGCTACGGCAAGGCGGCGATGATCTTCTACATGATGCGCGAAAAGATCGGTGCCGACGCGTTCGACCGCGCGCTGCGCGCCTTCTTTCACGAGTACCGCTTCCGCCACGCCGGCTGGAGCGATCTCGCCGCGGCGTTCTCGAAGGCGTCCGGTCAGCCCGTTGCTCGGCTGATCGAGCCCTGGATCAACCGCAGCGGCGCGCCGGCGGTGACCGTTCCCGCTGCGGTCGCCGAGCGTTCGGATTCGGCGTGGGAGCTGTACCTGCTGCTCGCCCAGGACACCCCGCCCTACCCGCTCGAGGTGCCGATCTCGATACGCACAGCGAACGGTGAGAGGACCGTGCGCGTGCCCTTCAGGTCGCCGCGCGATGCCGTCACGCTGACGCTGCAAAGCGAGCCGCTCGCCGTCGTGGTCGACCCTCATTTTCAGTTGTGGCGCGCACTGACGCCGGGCGAGTCGCCACCGATCGTGCGCGAGGCGATTGCGGCGCGCGATCCCGTGCTCGTCGTGCTCGACCGCCAACGGGACTTTGCGACCGCCGCCGAGACGCTCGCGGGTGCGCTGCTGGAGCGCGCACCGCGCCGGGCGGATGTGCCGGGAACCGACGCACTCGTCGCAGTGATCGCGGGGACGCCCGCGCGCGTCGATGCGGCGCTCGCGAAGCACGGACTCGGCGGACGGCCGGCGACGGTCAGCGGGCAGGGGACTGCCCAGGTGTGGACCATGCGCCGCGAGAACCAGACGCTGCTCGTGATCTCGGCGCGCGATGCCGCCGCGCTCGCCGCGCTCGCCCGTGCGTTGCCGCACCTGGGCGGGCAGAGCTGGGTCGTGTTCGAAGGCGCGCGGCCGGTCGCGCGTGGCACGTGGCCGGCCGAGACGGTACCGGTGCCGGTGCGGCTCACCGCCGGGCCTTGACCGGGTCGCGCGGAATGCACTACCGCGGCCGCTTCGCACCGTCCCCGACCGGCCCCCTGCACTTCGGCTCGCTCGTCGCCGCCGTCGCGAGTTACCTGGAAGCGCGGGCGCGCAGTGGCGCGTGGCTGGTGCGCATCGATGACCTCGATCCGCCGCGGGTCGTGCCTGGGGCAGCCCGCGACATCCTCCACTCGCTGCGCGCGTTCGGCTTCGAGTGGGACGGCGCAGTCGTGTATCAGAGCGCACGGGCCGACGCCTACCACGCCGCGCTCCATCGTCTGCGCGCGGCGGGGGCAGTCTACCCCTGCGCCTGCTCGCGGCGTGAAATCGCGGATTCCGCCGCTGACGGCATCGAGGGACCCGTGTATCCGGGCACCTGCCGCGCCGGTCTGCACGAGGCGCGCGCCGCCCGCGCGCTGCGCGTGCGCACCGATGCCGCGCCGATCGCCTTCGTCGATGGCGTGCAGGGGCCCATCACCCAGCAATTGGTGCGCGACATAGGAGACTTCGTCGTCTATCGCGCGGATCACGTCTTCGCGTATCAGCTGGCGGTCGTCGTCGACGACGCGGAGCAGGGCATCACCGACGTCGTGCGCGGCGCCGATCTGCTGCTTTCAACACCGCGCCAGATCCATCTGCAACGCCTGCTGGGCCTGCCGACGCCGCACTACGTGCATGCGCCGGTCGCCGTCAACGCCGAGGGACAGAAACTCAGCAAGCAGACACTCGCCCTCGCCGTCGACCCGTGTGCCGCAGTCACGGTACTTGCAATGGTGCTGGATTTCCTCGGGCAGCCGGTCGCACCGGCGATGCGGCGGCTGTCGCTGGCGGCGTTCTGGCGGGAGGCGATCGCCCGCTGGCAGCTGGAGCGAGTCCCGCGGCTCCTGCAACGCACGGCGCCACCCTTGTCATGAGTGCGCCTCGACCGGCGCGCCCTCGCGGAAAAGGAGGAGCTCGCCAGGTTGCATGGTGGTCCACGCCTCGTTGTCAGTGAGCGGCACCGTCGCGATCACCGCGACGCGGTCGGCCGGCGTGGTGAGCTGGCTGAAGTCCACCGCGTAGTCCTCGTCGACCAGGTGCGCGGTGGTAAAGGGCGCCTGCCGCACGATGTAGGCAAGCCGCTTGGCGCAGTGAGCGAAGAGCACCTCGCCATTGGACAACAGGTAGTTGAACTCGCCGAAAGTGCCAAGTTCGGCGGTGATCCCGGCGAGCGCCTGCGAAAGCTCCGACAGCGCCGGCTGACCGGCCGGATAGAGTCGTCGCAGAGTCTCGAGGATGTAGCAGAACGCGAGTTCGCTGTCGGTGCAGCCGACCGGGTGATAGCGGCGATAGCGCCCGTTGAAGCGGGGCGAGAATCCTTCCAGCGTCCCGTTGTGCGCCATCGTCCAGTAGCGTCCCCACATCTCGCGCATGAAAGGGTGGGTGTTCTCGAGCGCGACACTGCCGACCGTCGCCTTGCGGATGTGCGCGATCACGTTGAGCGAATGGATCGGGTAGCTCTTCACCAGGGACGCCACCGGCGACTCGACGGCCGGCTTGGTATCGATGAAGAGACGGCAGCCTGCGCCCTCGTAGAAGGCGATGCCCCAGCCGTCGGCGTGCTGGTCGGTGCGCCCGCCGCGATGGTGAAAACCGGAAAAGGAAAAGCAGATGTCCGTGGGAACATTGCAGTTCATGCCAAGCAGCTGACACATCTCGTTTCGTTCCGCATTACGATGATCGTGGCTCTGAGGCCGCATCCCGCAGCCTGCCCATCTTACTGCCCAACGCCCATGACGAATCGCACGTTTACCCTGTCCGACTCCCTTTACGACTACTTTGCCTCGGTCTCGCTGCGCGAAGCGGACATCCTGCGGCGGCTGCGCGATGAAACTGCGACGCTGCCGCGCGCCACGATGCAGATCGCGCCCGAGCAGGGGCAGTTTCTCGCGCTGCTCGTGCAGTTGACCGGAGCCCGGCGCTGCCTGGAGGTTGGCGTCTTCACCGGTTACAGCGCGCTCTGCGTCGCCGTAGCCCTGCCGGCAGACGGTAGCGTCGTCGCCTGCGACGTGAGCGAGGAGTGGACCGCCGTTGCGCGGCGCTATTGGGAGGAAGCCGGGGTGGCGGAGCGCATCGAGCTCAAGCTCGCACCCGCCGTCGAAACCCTCGACCGTCTGCTCGCCAACGGGCAGTCAGGCACCTTCGACTTCGCCTTCATCGACGCCGACAAGCCCAACTATTCGAACTATTTCGAGCGCTCGCTGCGTCTCCTGCGTCAAGGAGGACTCATCGCTGTCGATAATACCCTGTGGTACGGCAGGGTTGCCGATCCCGAGAACCACGACGAGGACACGGAAGCGATCCGCCGCTTCAACCGAAGCCTGCACGCAGACGCGAGAATCGATCTGAGTCTCGTCCCGATCGGTGATGGCGTGACGCTCGCCAGAAAGCGCTGAACCGACTCTTCCCATCCTGCCGCAGGCCTTCCGGGGCCTTGCGAGGACGTCCCCTCCCCTAGGCACGGCACTCCCGCAACTTAAGTCATTGTTTTTGTGCAGTGCAAAAATTCTTGCTTGACACGGTTAAAAACATCTTGACATTAGATATTTAGGAACTACAATGGTTATTGTGCAGTGCAGCAAACAAGAGGTTTCGTTGGCGGCACTGATCGCTTTCGCAATGACTGATAGGAGTGCCATCATGAACAACCTGCCCGCCATCCCCGAAGAACTCTCGGCCGCGAACAAAGCCAGCGTGGAAGTCGCAGTTCGCGCGATCGGTATCGCCCTGCAAGGAACCGAGCGTTTGATTGAGCTCAACCTCAAGACCGCGAAGGCCGCGTTCGCCGAGACCGCCAAGGCCGTGCAGTCGGTCACCAGCCTCAAGGACGTGAAGGATCTAGTGGCGATCAAGCCGGCGAACCTCCAGCCCGTGGTCGAGCAAGGCACCGCGTATGCGCGCAGCCTGTGGGAGATCGCTTCCGACACGCAGGGTGAGTACGCGAAGCTGTTCGAAGAGCGCGTGACCCATCTCAACAAGACCGTCGTGTCGAAACTGGACAAGGTCGCGAAGTCGGGTCCCGCGGGTTCCGACGTTGCAGTTGCCGCCATGAAGTCGGCGATCGCTGCCGCCAACTCCGCCTATGACTCCGCGGTAAAGGCTGCCAAGCAAGTGGCCGATCTGACCGAAGCGAACGTAGCCGCTGCGAGCCAGGTCGTCTCGATCCCGAAGAAAAAGGCCGCCGCTGCGTAAGTTTCCCGGCCCGTAGAACGAAACCCCGGACGCTGTTCGGGGTTTTGCTTTTTTGCCCCGACAGCGGAGCCTATTGATTGCCGTCTTCGGCTGGCGGCAGAAGATCGGCGGGCACCGGGTAGTCAGGGTAGCGCCGGCGGAACGCCCGCAAGCTCGCGTCGGCCTGCGCGAGATCGCCTTTCGCCTTGAACTCCCGGATGCGCTGCAGCCACATCTCGGGCGATAAGGACTCCAACGCTTCCACTGTCGGCGCGGCCGGCGCGCGTTTCTGCACGCTTCTTTCCGGTTCCGGCGCGCCGTCGGCCTTCGGAATGTTGGCTGGCGCGGGACTGAAACCATTCCCGGCCGTCCCGCCAGTGGCGTCGGGATTAAGCGGTGCTGGCGCCACCGACGGGGCCGCCGGGGCCTCGCGTCTTTGTGCGGACAGATCCCGGGGGGTTCGCTCCCGACCCGGGCGCGTGTCGCGGGTCGCCGCCACCGGCGGCCAGTCGCCGCTCGCCTCGGGCGCATGTGTCTTCTCGCGCGCATGCTGTGCGGACGTCGCTGCATCCCCGTCGGACGGTTGTGCAGGGGACGGCGCCTCTTTCGGCTCTGGGGCTCGCGTGAGTGCGACATCCGTGACCGGTGCGAGCGGGGGCTCCGACTGCTCGGACGCCAGATACGCGATGCTGACGCCGATCACGACCGTGGCCGCCACGGCAATCGGCACGCCCCACCACCGCCCCGATGTCCGTCGTGGCGCGCGCCGCCGCGAGCCGACGGCCCGCGTCGCGGCGCTCTGGATCGCCGCGTCGAGTTCCGGCGTCGGCTCTTCGCGCGCAGCCATGCGATAGACGCGCGATACGTCCTCGGCGTGGAGGTCGGCGCCGTCGTCGGGCTGCTCGCGCGTCTCACTCATCACGCCCTCCCAACGCCTGTCGCAGCTTCTGCAATGCGTAGCGCAGGCGGCTCTTGGCGGTTTCCGGACCGACCCTGGTCACCTCCGCAATCTCACCCACCGAAAGGCCCCCTTCCTCGTGGAGCAGGAATGCCTCGCGCTGCTCCGGCGGCAGTTCGCCGAGGCAAGCCAGCAAGCGCGCGCCCTGCTCCCGCGCCGCGGCGAGACGCATCGGATCGCCGGTGGCGGGTGCGATGGCGAGACCCTCAGGGCAATCGGGATCATCGAGCGAGAGCGCAGGGGCACTCGACTTGCGGCGCACACGGTCGATCAGCCGATTGACCGCGATCTGGTACAGGTAGGTGGAGAACCGCGCCTCGACCCGGTAGCGTGAACGTGCTTCGATGAGCCGCATCCATACCTCCTGGAAGATCTCCTCGGCTTCACCACGGCTCGGGCATTGGCGCAGGATGAAGCGAAAAAGTCCGGCTCGATGGCGGGCATAGAGCGCGTCGAAAGCGCTGGCGTCGCCGTCGCGATAGCGCAGCATCAGCTCTTCGTCGCGCAGCGGCTCCATGGCGCCCGGACCTCTAGCAGGTGGGGGCGCGCCGCCGGCTCGTTGCGGAGCTGCTCTCCAGCGCAGCCAGACAAGGATTCAAACGCACGTGCTGCCGCAATGGGGTCGCTGCGCGTCAACGGATCGGCGCGCGCTCGTCCCACACGAAGCCGAGCGCGCGCACACCCGCTCTCAAGTCTGCCATGGCCCCCGCGACACGCGACGGATCGCCCCGCACGCCCAACTCGAGGCGGCGGCCGTCCGGGGTGAAGCGCGGCAGGCTGAAGAGTTTGAGTTCCGGATACTTTTCGACGCAAGCCTGCATGAGCGGCAGCAGCGCACTTTCGGCGGCTTCGTGCACGACGATCGCCTCGTCGACCCTCGGTCGCGCGTGGTGCAAGTCGGCGTAGCGGTGATCGAGCACCCATTCCATCATCGGCCCCGCCATCTCGGGAAACCCCGGCAGGAAATGGTGCTCGCCGACGCTGAAGCCGGGCACCCGGTTGAACGGGTTAGGAATGAGCTCACAGCCCGCCGGGATGTCCGCCATCAGGTAACGCGGGTGGTCAGGCGGCATGACGCCGAATTGCGCTTCCATCTCGGCCACCGCCCCCGGGTGTCGCGCGAGGGGCACGCCGGCCGCCGCGGCAGCGCACTGGCGCGTGTGGTCGTCCGGTGTCGCGCCGATTCCGCCGAAGCAGAAGACGGCGGTATCACCGTAGCCGTAGGTCCGGCGCAGGGTGTGGGTGATGCGCTGGGGCACATCGCCGATGTACTCGCAAAAGGCGAGTTCGAGTCCGCGCACGGCGAGCAGACCGATCAGCCGTGACATGTGACGGTCCTCCCGCTTGCCGGTAAGGATCTCGTCGCCAATGATGATCGCCCCGAACTCCATCACGCCCTCCCGCCATCGGTGTCGCGAGGCCTTGATACCACATTCGATTGCTGCATTGCGAGCGGCGGGTACATCCTGAAAATGCGCGGCCCCGCGCGAGGCGGGGCCGCTGGGAGCCGGGCTTGCGAATTTCCCGAAGGACGCTACTGGGTGATGTACGTTTCCAGCTGCTGGATCAGGAACTCCTGCTCGGAGATGATCTCCTTCACCAGATCGCCTATGGACACGACGCCGATCACCCGGCCGTGCTCAACGACCGGAAGATGGCGGCAGCGCACTTCCGTCATCATCGCCATCGCCTCTTCCACTGTCTGGCTCGGCTGCACACAGACGATGCGGTCGGTCATCACCTCGCGCACCGGCGTCTCCCGCGAGCTCTTGCCCTGCAGAACGACGCGCCGCGCGTAATCGCGCTCGGAGAAAATGCCGGCCATGCGCTCGCCGTCCATGACGAGGACGGCGCCCACGTCGGCCTCGGCAAGCAACCTGAGCGCGTCCAGCACGCTGGTGTGCGGCGCGACCGAGTAGATCTTGTGGGACGCCTTACTGTCGAGTAGCTGCTTGATTGGTCTCATGTCCTTCCCCGGGTGAGTCGATTGCACCACCTTTGAACGCTGAAGCCAACTGGCGGACGCTTAGTTTAGTCAAAGTTCCCCCGACCGTCCAAGCGAAATACCGGGCTCCGCGCAAATCGGTCCGGCGCACTCGACGCTCCAGATCGCCTTGACCCGTTCGTGGAGAGTCATCGGATCGAAAGGTTTCGTGAGCACATCGTGGGCACCAAGCGCGCGCAAGCGCTGCACTTCACCCGGTGCAGCCTTCGCGGTCAGGAAGACGACCGGCAACTCGGCGGTGTCGGTGCGCTCACGCAGACGGGCGAGCAATCCGGGCCCATCCATGTCCGGCATCATGACGTCGAGCAGCAGCAGCTGTGGGGCGAATCCGGCGACCACGTCCAGCGCCTCCCGTCCGGATTCGCAGGCCCGCACCTCCAGGCCACCAATCATCTCCAGCGCCGCCTTGACGATGGTGCGGATATCGGCGTTGTCCTCGACGATCATCACCCGGCGCAAGGGTGCGCGCACTGTGTCAGCTCCTGCCGACCGCGCGCTGCAGCGCGTCGAGCAGCGCCGTCAGCTCGGCGGCGCTCGTCGCGTCGGGCGTGACGCCGCGTGCGCAGAACGGATCGAGCAACGACTCGGCGGCGCTTGCCAGCTCGCCGACATGCGCGACCCCGAACGTGCTCGCCGAGCCCGCCAGTGTGTGCAGCTCGCGGCACAGCTCGTTGAGTGCCGTCGCCGGCAGCGTGCCGTTCATGGCGTCGCGCCAGAGGCGGCCGAGAGTCGATATCTTCTCGGGCAGATGCTCTCGATAGTCCGCACGCATGGCCTCCAGGTGGCGACGGAATTCCTCCGCCGTCACCGCTCAAGCGCTCGTCTGCGAGCCGGCGTCGCTGCCCATCACGGCGCGGATGGCCTTGAGCAGCGATTCGGGTTCGACCGGCTTGGTCAGGTAGCCATCGGCACCACGCGCGAGGCCGGTGAGCACCGCATCGCGTGTCGCCTTGCTCGTCACCATGACGACGGGCACCGTCTTGAGTGCGGGGTGCTGGCGCATCTTGAGGAGCACATCGAAGCCGTCGATGTCGGGCAGCACCACGTCGAGCAGCACGAGGTCGGGCGCGGGCGACTCGCGCAGCGCCTGGATGATCTCGTCGCGATTGACGGCAAGCCGCACGTTGAATCCCTCGAAGGCGAGGTACGTCTTGATGAACTTGCCGAGGTGAGGGTCGTCCTCGACCACGATCGCCGTCGGCGGCGACCCGCCATCGCGCTGCCGGGCCGTACCGTGGCGCGCAATGCGCACGAAGAAGCCTTCCGCCTGCAGCGACGAGACGCCGGCGGCCGCTTCCGGGCGGGCACGCGCAAGCTCCTCGTCGGAGGGTGCAGGGCGCGGCTTGTCGCTGAAGAAGTCGGTGAAATCGAGCGACTCCTCGCGCAGATTGGACGCGAGATCGACCAGACCGGCGCGCGCCAGCCTCGCATAGGCCTGCAGGACAGCGGGCGCCGGCAGCGACTGCATGCCCCCCGCGATCGCTCCCACCGTTGCAACGCCGTCGGTGCGGACCAGGAGTTCGATGTCGGCGGGAGAAAGAAAGGTCTCGCCCCCGCGCAGTTCCTGTTCGCCGACGCTCGTGAGGGCGTAGACGTCGTGCTCGAAGACGATGAACGGATTCTTGAGGGCCATGATTCCGGGGAGCCGCGGTTCCGCGTTGCCGACTGCAAGTTTACCCGTCGACAGCCCGCGCGCAACGGCGCGGCGTGGGGCGGCGGCCGCCAGGACGCGCCGGCTGGGACGGCGATTGCTTCTGGAGCGGGCAATCTTTGCAGTCTTTGCCGCTACCCATCCCCAACGCATGATCGAAGTGGCCAAGCTCAGGACGCGCATCGCAGCCGAGCTCTCCGTATTCGAGCCGCACTATCGGGCGCTCGCCCTGTCCGTTGCGCTCATCCTCGCCGCCGCGTACGTCTACTCGGCGTGGAGCTACGCGTCGCGCACGGCGTCGAACGAGGCACGGCTGCGGTTCGACTTCCGCGCGAGCCAGATCGAAGCCGCCGTGCAAAGCCGGCTCATGGACTACGAGCAGGTGCTGAGCGGCACCTTTGCCCTGCTCGCCGCCTCGCACGAGGTCAACCCGCGCGAGTGGCGCACCTACCTGCACCATCTCGCGGTCGCGGAGCATTACCCCGGAATGCTCGGCATCGGCTACCTCGCAGTGGAGGCGTCGGAGCGGAAAGCGGTCAGGGCGGCGGCGAGACAGCCAAGCGCGACCTACCTTCCGGTCACTTATGTCTGGCCGTTCGCGGCACCCGAGGAAGAGGGGCCGCGCGAAGAGGAAGTATCGCCCGCGCAGGTGCTGTCGGACCCGGCCGCCGTCGAGGCGATGGCACGGGCCCGCGATACCGGCCTGCCGGCGCTTTCCGGCCAGATCCTGTTCGACAGCGACAGGCAGGGGGCAATCCTGCTCTTCGTCCCGGTCTTCAAGCCGAGCGCCAATGTCACCACCGTGTCGAGGCGCCAAGCCGCGGTCACCGGCTACGTCTACACGCTCTTTCGCATCAATGGCCTCATGCACCGCATCGTGGGCGAGGTCTCGGACATCCGGCTGCGGGTCTTCGATGGTGCGCCCGGCCGCATCACCGACGTGCTCTTCGACAGCAAGCCCGCGGCGACGCTGCGCTCCGGTCCGTCCGAGTTCGTCGCCACGCTGGGCCTCCCGCTGCCGGGCCGGGAATGGACGCTGGAAGTGCAGTCGCTGCCGGTCATGGATGCAACCATCGATCGCCACACACCGTGGATCGTCGCCGTCGAGGGCGGGATCATCAGTGCGCTCGCCATTGCGATCATCTGGTCGCTCGCGACGCTGCGCGCACGCGCCGCCGACCTCGCCCGCGGCATGACGCGGGACCTGCGGGAGAGCCGGGAACGCTTGGCGCTCGCCATCGAGGGTTCCAACCAGGCGCTCTTCGACTGGGACGTGCGCACCGGCCGGGTGACGCTCAACGAGCAGTGGTCACGCATCACGGGCGGCCGGACCGACATGACGACGGCACGCGAACTGATCGGGCTCGTCCATCCCGACGACTTGCGGCACGTGCTGCGGCAGACGCGCGACCTGCTGCAGGACCGGCTGCCGTTCTACCACGTCGAACACCGCGTGCGCACCGCCGCCGGCAACTGGCGCTGGATATCGAGCCGCGCCAAGGTGGTCGAGCGCGACGGCAGCGGCCGTCCCACCCGCGTTGCCGGCACCAACCTCGACATCACGCCGCGCAAGGAAATGGAGGGCATGAAGAACGAGTTCATCGCCACCGTGAGCCATGAACTGCGCACGCCGCTCACCGCGATCGTCGGCGCGCTCGGGCTCCTCAGGCAGGAGTCGTCGGGGAAGCTCTCCGACGGCGCGTCGCTCTTCCTCAACATGGCGCAGCAGAACAGCGACCGCCTCGCCGCACTCATCGACGACATCCTCGCCATCGAGAAGATCGAAGCGGGAACGGTGGATTTCCGCCTCGCCCCGGTCGCCTTGCGGCCGCTCCTGGAGCGCGCCATCAGCCTCAACACGCCGTACGCCCGCCGGTTCGATGTGCGTCTGGAACTCGAGCTGCCGCTGCCCGAGGTTTCGGTGACCGGCGATGCGGACCGGCTGCTGCAAGTGATGGCCAACCTCTTGTCGAACGCTGCCAAGTTCTCCCCGACCGGCGCGACTGTCTCGGTTGCCTGCGCGGTACTGGACAACGCGGTGCGCGTGACCGTGACCGACCGCGGCCCCGGCATCCCCGAAGAATTCCGTCGCCGCATCTTCCAGAAGTTCGCCCAGGCCGACAGCGGCGATACACGCCAGAAAGGCGGAACAGGCCTCGGACTTTCCATCTGCAAGGCGATCGTGGAGCGACTGGGCGGCACCATCGGCTTCGTCTGCGCCCCCGGCCGGGGCACCACCTTCCATTTCGATCTGCCACTGCGCGCCTGAGCAAGATCGCGATTCGGTGGCGCACAGCTCAGCTGATGTCGATAATGGCGGCCGTTCCAACAGGAGCCCGACACCATGCTGAGCGCCATCCGCGAATTCTTCGACAAGCACCTCGGTACCGCCGCAGCGCAGGAGGACGAGGGTCAGCGCATCCGCATCGCCACCGCCGCGCTGCTGACGGAGATGGCGCGCATGGATGGCGAAGTGGAAGAAGCCGAGAGGGCGGCGGCGCTTTCCGCGGTGCGCGAGAAATTCGCCCTCACGCAGGACGAGGCGGCCACCCTGATCGCGCTGGCGGAAGAGGAAGTGCGGCAGGCGCCGGACTACTTCCAGTTCACCTCGCTCATCAACAAGCAATTCACGCCCGAACAGAAGGTCCGCGTGATCGAGCACATGTGGGCGATCGCCTATGCGGACGCCGAGTTGACCCGCTACGAGGAGCACCTCGTGCGCAAGATCGCCGACCTCTTGTACGTGCCGAACGCGACCGTGGTCGCGGCCAAGATCAAGGCGCGCGACGGCGCGCCGCGCTGACGATCAGCCCTTCGTCGTGCGATCCAGCCACAGGCGCGTGGCGGTCAGCGGCAGGCTCGCCAGCACGCTCGCCAGGTCTGCGTTCGACAGCCGCGTGACGAAGGCCCGGCTGTCCGCCCAGGAGAGCCAGCGGTAGGGCCACTCGCCCGCCATCTGCGCGAAGAACCGCCCGAGCAGCACGGCGTCGATGCAGGCGCGGTCGGCGCCGATATCCGCGATCACGCCCTCCAGGGTATGCAGCATCTTGCGCATGAGCAACATCTCGGCGTCGAAGCGCACTCCGACCTGCACCGCGTTGTCGAGCAGATCGGTGAGCCATAGCAGGCCCGGCAGCCGCGCTTCCCGCAGTTGTGCGAGGGCGGCGTGGATTACGGGCAGCACGGCCTCCGTGTCGATCTCGGGGCGCGCTGAGAGCACGGTGAGCGCGGCGACGATGCGTGGCGCATCGAGCATGAGGGCGCCGAGCACGATCTGCACGAAGGCGATCCGGCGCGACTCCGACAACGTCGTCACCAGACTCCAGTCGAGAATTGCGAGCCGCCCGTCGTACGCGAGCAGGAGATTGCCGGCATGCGGATCGCCGTGAAAGAGGGCCTCGTCGCCCGCTGACAGGATCGGCCGCGCGAGCAGGCCGGTCACCACGAGCTCTGCCACGGCGCGGCGGCTGCCCTCGTCCGCGAAGTCGTGGTCGGTGACCTTCTCGCCGCGCACGCGCTCCATCGCGGTCACGCGCGGCGTGCAGAAATCGAACAGCGTCGGGATCTGGATCTGCGGCTCGCCCGCGTATGCCGCCTGCGCGAGCGCGAGATGACGCTGCTCGAGATCGAGCCGCAGTTCATGCCGCAAGCGCTCGGCCAAGCCTTCGAACGCTTCCTCGTAGTCCAGGCGGGGAATGCCGAGTGCCTCGCACTCCTCGTCCAGATAGGCGCCGACGCGCTGCATCAGCGCGAGCTCCTGCTCCAGCCGCTCCTCGATGCCCGGCTTCAGGATCTTGAACACGCCTTCGCGGTCGCCGTGCCGAAACGGCACGACGGTGGCGACACTTGCCTCCGCCAGCGCAGGCGGTTCGAGCACGACGCCGAGCCGATCGAGCCGGCCAAGCTCGCGCGTCAGTGTCCGGCGCAGCTCCTTCAGCGGAACCGAGGGCGGCAGCGATTCGAGTCGCTGCAATTGCGTGCGCAGTTCAGGCAGCAGGCGTCGATCGCGCGCCAGCGTCTGTCCGAGCTTGTGCAGTGCCGGACAACTGCGCGCGAGCCGCGCCAGACGCTCGGCGACGCTTGCCGTCGGGAGCAGTAATGCCTGGTCGAGCAGCACCGCCTCCTGATGCGCCTCGGGCAAGCCTTCCAGAAAGACCGTGAGCGCTCGCTTGATCGGCCGCCGGTAATGCGCGTACGCCTCCGGCAGTACGGAGCCGATGTCGGCCTCGTCGATGAGCAGGTTCCAGTCGGTCATCGTCCTGGTGTCGGGGGTTCGCGAGTCGGGTTGACGGCTCTGCCAAGGCCGCTCCCACGGCCGTGTGCTCGCTCGGGCAGTCCGAGTGTGCCGGACTCGGACGGCTCTTGCCAGCGCCGCACACGACGCCCGCGCGCAGAACTACCCAGCGATGCTGCTTGTCTTATCTGCTCCACCCAGTCCCGAGAGGCTGCGCGTCCTGAAGCGCTGCAAGAGGGGCACAGCCGGCAGACGACGCACAAAGTGGCAACGATCAAACAGGTGCTCGACCGCAAACCGCCGGAGGTTTTTTCCGTCGCGCCGACCGCGACGGTGTTCGACGCGCTCAAGCTCATGGCGGCCACGAACGTCGGCGCGCTGCCCGTCATCGATGGCGAGCGCGTGGTCGGCCTCTTCAGCGAGCGCGACTACGCGCGCAAGGTGATCCTGCACGGCAAGGCCTCGCGCGAGACGCAGGTCAGAGAGGTGATGCACCAGCGGATCCCGTACATGCGCCCCAGTCAAAGCGTGGAGCAGGCGATGGCCGTCATGACGGAGTTTCGCACGCGCCATCTCCCGGTGATCGAGGACGGCAAGCTCGTCGGCATCGTCTCGATCGGCGACGTCGTCAAGGAGCACATCTCCGAGCAGGATTTCGTCATCACGCAGTTGCAGAAGTACATCAACCGCTGAGCGCCGGCGGCGCGCGAAGCCGGCTGCGTCAGTCCGCCGGCCACGCACGGAGCACGAGATCGACGAACCGTTGGTGGTTCCAGCCGCACCGATGGGGCGTGAATCCGAGCCGAACCAGCACCAGCTTGCGTGACGGAACGATCGTGACGAACTGCCCGCCATAGCCGACGGCGTGGAACGCATCGTGCGGCAGTTCCGGCAGATCGGCGCCGCAGCGGAACTCCTCCGGAATGCGCGGCCAGAAATGGGCGCCGAACTTCGCATCGGGGGCGTGGGGAGCCGGCGCCCGCGAGAAGCCGACCCAGCCTTCCGGCAGGATGCGCTCACCCGCCCACACGCCGTCGTTGAGGTACAGAAGCCCGAAGCGCGCCCAATCGCGCGCGGTGGCGTACATGAAGGACGAACCCACGAACGTGCCGACGGCATCGGTCTCCAGCACGGCGCTCGCCATGCCGATGCGATCGAACAGCGCACGCCGCGGAAACGCGTGGTAGTCCGCTTCGCCAACCGCACGCCGGATGGCGTAGCTCAGGATGTTCGTGGTGCCGCTGGAATAGCTCC
>JAEUMW010000106.1 GCA_016791345.1 Betaproteobacteria bacterium
GTCACAGAGCTGGCTGCAAAGGCAGCGCAGGCAGTGATCGAGGAGGCCGGTCCCGAGCCGCCTCCGCAAGTGCAACTATCCTTCCTTGCCCGCCTCGCACACCGCGATCGCGGTCATGTTGACCACGCGCCGGACGGTGGCTGAAGAAGTGAGGATGTGCGCGGGCCTGGCGGTGCCGAGGAGGATCGGGCCGATGGTGACACCGTTGCCGCCGGTGACCTTGAGCACGCTGAAGAGGATGTTCGCGGCATCGAGGTTCGGCATCACCAGGATATTGGCCGAGCCGCTGAGGGGAGTCTGCGGGAGGAAGGACTCGCGGATCTCCTCCGACAGCGCGGTGTCGCCGTGAAGCTCGCCGTCGCATTCGACGTCCGGCGTCTGTGCGGCGAAGAGTGCGTAGGCGGCGCGCATCTTCCGCGCCGAGGGCCGGTCGCTGGAACCGTAGACAGAGTGCGAGACGAAGCCGACCTTGGGCGGCAGGCCGAAGCCACGCACGGTTCGCGCCGCCATCGCGGCGATCTCGGCAAGCTGTTCCGGGGTCGGGTCGTCGTTGACGAAGGTGTCGGTGAGGAAGAGCGTGCGTCCCGGCAGCATCATGGCATTGAGCGCCGCGAAGCAGGTGGTGCCCTGCTGCAGGCCGATGACGTCGCTGATCATGCCGAGGTGACTGTCGAAGCGACCGACCGGACCGCAGATCAGCGCATCGGCTTCACCGCGGCGCACGCTGAGCGCACCGATGACGGTGTTCGACCGGCGCACGGCGGATTTCGCCATGTCGGGCGTGACGCCGCGGCGGCCCATGATCTCCTGATACCCGGTCCAGTACTCGCGAAAGCGCGGGTCGTTCTCCGGGTCCACCACCGGCACTTCCACGCCCGGCGTGAAGCGCAGGCCGGCACGCGCCGCGCGCGCCGCGATGACACCCGGCCGCCCGATCAGGATCGGGCTCGCCAGACGCTCGTCCAGCACGATCTGCACCGCGCGCAGCACGCGTTCGTCCTCGGCATCGGCATAGACGACGCGCTTCGGGCGCGCTCGGGCGGCATCGAAGACGGGCCGCATGAACATCGACGTATGCGTGACGAACCGTGCCAGTTCCCGGCCGTAGCTGTCGAGGTCGGCGATCGGCCGCGTGGCCACGCCGGATGCCTGCGCCGCCGCGGCTACGGCCGGCGCGATGCGCATGATGAGACGCCGGTCGAAGGGCTTGGGGATGATGTAGTCCGGTCCGAAGGTAAGTTCCTGCCCCGGGTAGGCCTTCGCCACGTCGTCGCCGATCTCGGCCTTGGCGAGCGCCGCGATCTCGCGCACGCATGCGAGCTTCATTTCGTCCGTGATCGACGTCGCACCGGCGTCGAGCGCGCCGCGAAAGATGTACGGAAAGCAGAGGACGTTGTTGACCTGGTTGGGATAGTCGGAACGCCCGGTGGCGATGATGCAGTCGGGCCGTGCCTGCTTGGCGAGCTCCGGCCGGATCTCGGGTTCCGGGTTGGCGAGCGCAAGGATGATCGGCTGCGGCGCCATCGTCCCCACCATCTCCGGTGTGAGGACGCCCGCGGTCGAGCAGCCCAGGAAGACGTCGGCCCCCTTGACGATGTCGGCGAGCGTACGCGCGTCGGTTTCGCGCGCGTAGCGCTGCTTGGAGGCGTCGAGGCCGGAGCGTCCCGTGTGCAGCACGCCCTTCGAGTCGACGACCAGGATGTTCCCGGTCTTCACGCCGAGCGCCACCATGAGATCGAGACAGGCGAGCGCCGCAGCGCCGGCGCCGGAGCAGACGAGCTTCGTCTCTTCGATGCGGCGACCCGTGAGTTCGAGGCTGTTCAGCAGCGCGGCGCACGAGATGATGGCGGTGCCGTGCTGATCGTCGTGGAACACGGGAATCGACAGGCGCTCGCGCAACTTGCGCTCGACATAGAAGCACTCCGGCGCCTTGATGTCCTCGAGGTTGACGCCGCCGAGCGTCGGTTCTAGCGCGGCGATGATGTCGACGAGTTTGTCGGGGTCGCGTTCCGCCAGTTCGATGTCGAAGACGTCGATGCCGGCGAACTTCTTGAAGAGGCAGGCCTTGCCCTCCATCACCGGCTTGCCGGCAAGCGGACCGATGTTGCCGAGACCGAGGACGGCAGTGCCGTTGGTGACCACGCCGACCAGGTTGGCGCGCGAAGTGTACTCGGCCGCGAGTCCGGGTTCGCGTTCGATGGCGAGGCAGGCATACGCCACACCCGGCGAGTAGGCGAGCGACAGATCGTGCTGGTTCGCCAGCGGCTTCGTCGGTGTGACGCTGATCTTGCCGCGCTGAGGCAGGCGGTGATAGTCGAAGGCAGCCTGACGCAATGCTTCTTCAGCGGGCGTAAGGCTCGGTTCTTTTTCCATGAGCTTCTCCACAGCGCAGCAATCGCGCGCACATGTCCGGATTCTACGCGCAGGCGGCTGCGCGCGAGCGCACGCATCGCGGTCGCAAGCGCGAAGTGGAGGGTCAGTGCGGCGTCTCGCATACACTATCGCTTCTTCCCGCAACCGGAACGTTTTCGTGCAGCCGCGCGATCGAACAGCAATCGAGGCTCTGCGCAATGCGCTCGACGGCGTGATGACGCGCGAGCGCGGAAAATTCTTGCGCAGACTGCGCGAAGCCGCGCAGGGGCAGCGCGCATCGGCCGGAGAGATCGAGGCCCTGGCAAGGGAAATCGAAGCGTCGCGGGCAAAGTGTCAGGCCCGTCTGGCGGCCCTTCCGCGACCCGCGTTTCCGGAAGAGTTGCCGGTATCCGCAAGGCGCGAGGAGATCGCAGCCGCCATGTCGTCGCACCAGGTCGTCGTCGTTTGCGGCGAAACCGGTTCCGGCAAGACGACGCAGCTGCCGAAGATCTGTCTCGCGCTCGGCCGCGGTGCCGCGGGCCTCGTCGGCCACACCCAGCCGCGGCGCATCGCCGCGCGCACGGTGGCAAACCGCATCGCGCGCGAGCTGTCGACCCCGCTCGGCAAGCTCGTCGGCTACAAGATCCGCTTCCACGACCAGGTGAGCGACGACGCGTACGTCAAGGTGATGACCGACGGCATCCTGCTCGCCGAGACGCAGACCGATCGCATGCTCTCGGCGTACGACACGCTGGTCATCGACGAGGCGCACGAGCGCAGCCTCAACATCGATTTCCTGCTCGGCTACGTGCGGCAACTGCTGCCGCGGCGGCCCGATCTCAAGCTCGTCGTCACCTCGGCCACCATCGACGCGGAGCGCTTCTCCAGGCATTTCGGTGGCGCGCCGGTGGTCGAGGTCTCGGGCCGCCTGTATCCGGTCGAGGTGCGCTACCGCCCGCTCGCCACGGACCCCGAGAAGGGCGACGAGCAGGATCTCACCGATGCCATCCTCGACGCCGTCGATGCCGTGAGCCGTCCGGGTGAGCAGGGCGACATCCTCGTTTTCCTGCCCGGCGAGCGCGAGATCCGCGATACCGCCGAGGCCCTGCGCAAGCACCATCCACCCGGCGCGGAAATCCTGCCGCTCTATTCCCGGCTGTCGGCGCAGGAGCAGGACCGCGTCTTCGATCCCGGAGGCGCGCGGCGCATCGTGCTCGCCACCAACGTCGCCGAGACCTCGCTCACGGTGCCGCGCATCCGTTACGTGATCGATCCCGGTTATGCGCGCGTCAACCGCTATTCGTATCGCAACAAGGTCGAGCAGCTCGTCACCGAGAAGACCTCGCGCGCTTCCGCGAACCAGCGGGCCGGACGCTGCGGCCGCGTGATGAGCGGCGTGTGCGTGCGCCTCTACGATGAGGAGGATTTCGCGAAGCGCCCCGAGTTCACGGATCCCGAGATCCTGCGCTCGTCGCTCGCCTCGGTCATCCTGCGCATGGCTTCGCTCAACCTGGGGCACGTCGAGCAGTTTCCCTTCCTCGACCTGCCGCAGCCGCGGATGATTGCCGACGGCTATCAGCTCCTGAACGAACTCGGGGCGATCGACGCGCAGCACCGGCTGACGGCGGTCGGCACGCGGCTCGCGAAGCTGCCGATCGATCCGCGCATAGGGCGCATGGTGCTGGCGGCGAAGCAGGAGAATTGCCTAGCCGAGGTGCTCGTCATCGCCGCCGCGCTCTCGGTGCAGGACCCGCGCGAGCGACCGCTCGACAAGCAGGGCTCTGCCGATCTCGCGCACATGCAGTTCTTGGACGAGCGCTCGGACTTCCTGTCGTTTCTCAGGATGTGGACGTTCTTCGAAGAGGCGGTGAAGCACAAGAAGTCCAACCGCAAGCTTGCCGAAGCGTGCCGCGAGCATTTCCTCTCCTATCTGCGGCTGCGCGAATGGCGCGACATCCACGGTCAGCTCCACGCGCTGGTGACCGAGATGGGACTGCGGCCGAACGAGCAGTCGGCGACCTATGAGCAGATCCACCGTGCGCTGCTCACCGGGCTGCTCGGAAACATCGGCACGAAGGGCGAGGAACCCGGCGAGTACACCGGTGCGCGCGGCATCAAGTTCCGCGTGCACCCCGGCTCCGGCATGAAGAAACAGCAGCCGAAGTGGCTCGTCGCGGCGGAGCTTGTCGAGACGACGCGCCTGTATGCGCGGCACGTGGCGCGCGTCGAGCCGGAGTGGATCGAGCAGATCGGCGCGCACCTGGTGCAGCGCGAATACTTCGATCCGCACTGGGAGCGCAAGCCGGCGCAGGTCGTCGCGTTCGAGCGCGTGTCGCTGTACGGGCTGGTGGTGAACCCGCGACGGCGTGTGCACTACGGCCCGATCGATGCGCGCGAAGCGCGGGAGATCTTCATCCGCGGCGCCCTGGTGGCGGGCGAGTTCGACACGCACGCGCCGTTCTTCGCGCATAACCGCAGGCTGCGCGAGGAGGTCGAGGCGCTCGAGCACAAGTCGCGGCGGCTCGACGTGCTGGTCGACGACGAACGCGTGTTCGCGTTCTACGATGCGCGCGTACAAGAGGGCATCGTGAACGGCGTCGGCTTCGAAAAGTGGCGGCGCGAGGCGGAGCGCGAGACGCCGCGGCGGCTTTTCATGGCGCGCGAGGATCTCATGCGCCACGGCGCCGAAGGCATCACCTCCGCACTCTATCCCGAGGACTTCAAGCTGGGCGAGGTGACGCTGCCGCTGACCTACCGCTTCGAGCCGGGACACGCGCTCGACGGTGTCACTCTCACGGTCCCGCTGCACCTCCTGAATCAGCTCGACCCGCGGCGCCTCGACTGGCTGGTGCCGGGAATGCTCCGCGAGAAGGTCAACGCACTGCTCCGCGCGTTGCCGAAGCAGACGCGCAAGCTGCTCGTGCCGGTGCCGGAAGCGGTCACCGCGTGCCTCGTGGAACTCGACCGCGTGCCGCCGGACGCCGGTGCGCAGTCCCTGACCGACGCGCTGGCCTGGGCGCTGAAGCGTGTGAAAGCGCTCGACGTCCCACCCGACGCGTGGGACCGCAGCGATCTGCCGGCGCATCTTTCGATGAACATCTCCGTGGTGGACGACGATGACATCGAGATCGCGTCGGGTCGCGACCTGCAGGCGCTGCGCGATGAGCTCGGCGTGCAGGCGCAGCAGCGCTTCGCGCCGGAGAACGCCTGGGAGCGCACGGAAATCACCGCCTGGGACGGCTTCGAGCTGCCGGAGGCCGTGAGCTTCGATCGCGAGGGGCACAAGCTGACAGGCTTCCCGGCGCTGGTCGATGCCGGCGAGTCGGTGACGCTCACGATGATGGACACGGCCGACAAGGCGCGGGACGCCACCCGTCGCGGCGTCAGCCGGCTCGTTCAGCTTGCGCTCAAGGAGCAGATGAAGTTGCTCGAGCGCAGCCTGCCGGGCTTCTCGCAGCTCGCGCTGCTGTACGCCAACCTGGGCAACGCGGAGCAGTTGCGCGGCGACCTCGTCGCCGCGATCGTCGACCGTGCGGTATGGGTGGACGAGGCGCCCGTGCGCGATCGCCATGCCTTCGAAGCACGGGTGAAGCAGGTGAAGAGCCGCATCCTCGTCGTCGCGCAGGAGTACGCGCGCCTGGCGACGGAGGTGCTATTGGCGGCGCAGCCGGTGCGCAAGACCCTCGACGGTGCGGCTGCCGCAAAATGGCGCGAGGCTTGCGCGGACATGCGCCGTCAGCTTGCCCACCTGATCTTTCCGGGGTTCATCGTCCAGGTGCCGTATACGCGGCTGCAGCAGTATCCCCGCTACCTCAAGGCGATGGCGCGGCGCCTGGAAAAGATCCCCGACTGGCCGGAGCGGGACGCGAAATGGACGACCGAGATCGCGCGGCTCTGGAAGCAGTACGACGACCGCCTGGCGAAGCACCGCAAGACCGGCATCCACGACGCGCAACTGGAGGAATTCCGCTGGCAACTGGAAGAGCTGCGCGTGTCGCTCTTCGCGCAGGAGCTGAGAACACCTGCGCCTGTTTCCGTGAAACGCCTGGAAAAGCTGTGGGGGATGGTGGCGGTGTAGGGGGTTACCCACGCCTCGTTGACGACGTTCAGCGGCGCGACCAGACTCCTGCAACTGTCGTTCGCGTTCCTGCCTGAGATGGATATCCAGCCGAGCCACCCCGGGGGTCAAGTACCGCGTCGCCCGAGTCCGGATTATTCGCGCGTCGTCGAGCGTGCGCAGGAGATCAGGCAGTCCGCGGGCAAGCCGATGTCGGAGGCATTGGATCAGGCCTTCGAGGAAGCACGGCAGCCGCCGCAAGCTTCGGCGCCGGCGAATGTCGACGAGCTGCTGGCCGACCCCGCGCGGTGGCCGCATCACATGGACGCCTGGTGTTCCGTGCACGCGTGGCTCGCGTACCGGCCGCTGCGGGAGGTCGAAGCCGTGCTGACCGGCGCAGGCATCGACGGCATCGACCTCTCTCTGCTGCTTCCCCTCTCTTCCACGACGGCGCATGCAGACGCGCTTGGCTTCGCCCCGATGTCTCCACAGCTTGTGGCGTCGGTTGCGCGGTGTGCACGCGTGCTCGAACTCAAGCAGCAGATCCAAGCCGAGGGTTACGGCGACTTCCTCGCCGTGGAAGAGGAAGCGCGCGAGCTGCGCGCCTTCTGCGTCCGCCGCAAGGACGTGCTGGTGATCGCCTTTCGCGGCACCGTCACGTGCAGCAACTGGCGCGACGACTTTCGCTGCTGGCCGGTACACGAGGCGCCGCGCCGGCACCGTGGTTTCCTCGGCTGCTGGCGGGCGCTCGCGCCCAGGATCACCGACTGGGTGCGCGCACAGGCACCGCGGACGCCACGCCTCGTGGTCACCGGGCACTCGCTGGGCGGAGCGCTGGCGACCCTGGCTGCGAGCGATCTCATGTGTGCAGGCATCGCAGGCCTGCGGATCGAGGCCGTCAGCCTGTTCGGCTGTCCGCGGGTCGGGCTCGCGGGCTTTGCGGATGCCTATGGCAAG
>JAEUMW010000107.1 GCA_016791345.1 Betaproteobacteria bacterium
GACAAGCTGCGCGGGGAGATCGCGTTCGATCAGGTCGCCTTCGCCTACGACGCGGCCTCACCGATCCTGCAGGGCGTCACGGCGAACATTCGCGCCGGACAGAAGATCGGCGTCGTCGGTCCCACCGGCAGCGGCAAGTCGACCATCGCGAGCCTGATCCCGCGTTTCTACGACCCCGGGGGCGGGCGCGTCCTGCTCGACGGCGTGGACGCGCGCGACTACGATCTCGCCGGATTGCGCGCCAACATCGGCTTCGTGCTGCAGGACACGGTGCTGTTCCACGGCACCGTGCTCGACAACATCGCCTACGGCCGCCCCGGCGCCAGCGAGGAGGAGGTCATGGCCGCCGCCAGGCTCGCCAACGCGCACGAATTCATCGAGCGCATGGCGGACGGCTATCACTCGATGATCGGCGAGCGCGGCTCGACGCTCTCGGGCGGACAGCGTCAGCGCATCGGGATCGCGCGCGCCATCGTGCGCGATGCGCCGATCCTGATCCTCGACGAACCCACCGCGGCGCTCGACTCCGAATCGGAGAAGCTGGTGATCGACGCGCTGGAGAAGCTCACCCGGGGTCGCACCGTGGTGACGATCGCGCATCGGCTGTCGACCATCCGCCACTGCGACCAGATCCTGGTGCTGAAGGACGGCATGGTGATCGAGCACGGCACGCACGACGAACTGGTGGCGCGCGGCGGCGTCTACCACGACCTGTACCGCACGCAGTTCGAAGGCACCGTGGCGGCACCCGCCTGACGCGCGTTGCGCCCGCCACCGAGGAGGAAGCCATGTCCCGCTCGCTCATCGTCCTGCCCGACGACACTGCCCAGCCCCTGCTCGATGCCCTGGCTGCGGCGCAGCGCTCGATCCGCATCAAGATGTTCATCTTCACCGACCCGGCGCTGCTCGACGCGGTCAAGGCGGCGCGCGCCCGCGGTGTCGACGTGCGGGTGATGCTGAACCCGGCGCGGCGCAGCGGCGAGGCGGAGAACGAGGCATCGCGCGCGGCGCTGGTGGCTGCCGGCGTCAGCGTTGCCGACAGTCACCCGGTCTTCGAGGTGACGCACGAGAAATCGATGGTGGTCGATGGCGAGGTCGCCTATGTCATGTCGCTCAACTGGGACCGTGACAACGTGACGCGCGCCCGCGACTATGCGGTCGTCACGCACCACCGCCACGAGGTCGACGAGATCGTGGCCTGCTTCGACGCCGACTGGAACCGGCAGGCGTTCGATCCCGGCGGAGACACGCACCTGATCTGGTGCAACCTCAACGGTCGCAATCGCATCGCCCGCTTCATCGACCTGGCGGAGCACTCGCTCTTCCTGGAGAACGAACGCTACCAGGACGAGGTGATCATCGAACGGCTGGCGCGCGCGGCCCACCGCGGCGTCAAGCTGCACGTGCTGGCGCGACCCGTTCATACGCTCAAGCACGCGAAGCTCGTCGAGGGTGTCGAGGGCCTGCGCATCCTGCATGACGTCGGCGCCCGCGTGCATCGGCTGCGCCACCTCAAGCTCCACGCCAAGATGATGCTGGCGGACGGCAAGCGCGCCATCATCGGCTCGATCAACTTCGCGCCCGGCAGTTTCGATCACCGGCGCGAACTGGCGATCGAGGTGCACGATCCGCACGTGATCGAGCGGCTGGCGCACACCGCGCACGAGGACTGGGAGAACTCGCACAAGCTAGACCTCAGCGACGAAGGCCTCCTGCGCGACCTGAACGACGACGCGGCGCGTGAACTGGCGCTGCGAACGGACACGGAGCCCTGAGAATCGAAGGGCGGCAAATTTGCCGCCGGAGACGACGGTCCGTTCAGGATCGTTGCGTGCTGACTCCATCCATGCCGCGCAGGCTCACCTGTCCTTGGCTGTCGTCCGTTTCGACGCACTGCCGGATGCCGCAGCCTCGCGCCGGATGGCGGCGCGGATGGCGTCCACGGTCCGTGCGGTGATGGCGTCGACGCCCAGTTGACCGAGCGCGACCGTCGCGCCGCGCGGATCGCCCTGGACACCTTCCTTGCTGTCGGGCGCGCTGCGCATCTGGTCCGTCCGCACCGCCTGCGGGGCGAGGGCGAGCGTGAGCGAGGTGTCGGCCAGACCCGCGTGGGTGCCGATTTCCGCGTCGGTGAAACCGCGTGCCCGCAGCATCTGTGCGAAGTCCGACTGCGCAGCGCGGTAGTACTCCTCCACCGCGTGCACGCGCACGGACGTTTCCGCCCATTCGCGGTTCAACCGGTCGGCCACGGCGCGCTCGTCTGCCTGATAGCCGCCGTGGTCGCCGAGAAAGACGATGTCGCGGAAGCCGTGGTGCTTGAAACTCCGCGCGGCGTATTCGATCACTTTCCGGAAGGTGTCGGAGGGGACGGTGATCGTGCCGGGAAACAGCATGTGCGCCGTGGGCGGGTTCACGCTGCCTTCGGGGACGTATGCGATCACCGGCGCGACCAGGGCATTGCCGAGTTCGATCGCGATCTTCTCCGCGAGCGCGGTGGCGCGGACGTTGTGCTTGCCGAGTGCCATGTGCGGCCCGCTTTGTTCCGTGCCACCGATGGGGACGAGGATGGTGGTCGTCCCGTTCTGAATCCGCTCCCGCACTTCAGTCCATGTGAGGTCGGCGAGGAACACCGAGCGCGGCGGTGCGTCCGCCCGTGCGCTCGCCGTGGTCAGCAGCAGGATCAGACCGAGCACCACCCGCAGCGCTGAAGCGGCAGCGCCCGCGGCGGTTCGAACGCTCTTCCTTCGCCACGGAATCACCTGGACTGATCCTCTCCATCACATTGTTTGATAGAAGAATGTCGAACCATTAGAAAGACGCGCACTCTATGTATGCTGCGACGCACAATAACGCGTCAACGAGAAAAGGAGTATGCAATGAAGCGGACTTTTGTTTCGATCACGTCGTTCGCCTTGGCGTTGTGGGCGGGCATCGGCGTCGCGGGCGCGGACGGCCTCAGCCACAAGGCGACCCCGTGCGTGGGTGCGGAAGTATCCTCTCCCGCCGACTACAAGGTGTTCGTCGACAAGCCCACGGGCTACACCTACGTCTGTACGCCGGCAGGCTGGAAGTTCGTGAACGCGGGCGACCGTGCCGTGCGCGAGCAGACCGCTGCGGCGCGTGCGGACCAGACTTCGGTGGCTGCCCGGCGCTGACCGGGCTCTTCGCCCTGTAACTGTACGTCCCCGGGGCGCCGCCGCACCGAGCGGTACCCCGGGGATTGCTTTACCTTGCTGTTGCCGCGCGAAAGGCGCGAACGCGCGTCTAGGTCGAGCGCTTGCGGTGGGGGCAGTTCAACTTCTGGCAATCTGCGTAGATGTGCAGCGAGTGGCCGTGAATGCGGAATCCGCGCTCGGCGGCGATGCACTCCTGCCGCGCTTCGATCTCGGCGTCGAAGAATTCCTCGACCCGCCCGCACTGGATGCAAACCAGGTGATCGTGATGTCCGCCCTGGTTGAGCTCGAAAACCGCCTTGCCGCTTTCGAAGTGATGGCGCTGCAACAGCCCCGCCTGCTCGAACTGGGTCAGCACGCGGTAGACGGTGGCAAGCCCGATGTCCTCGCCTTCCGCGAGCAGGAGCTTGTACACATCCTCGGCGGACACATGGCGAATGTCCGTGGTTTCGAACAGGTTGAGAATCTTGAGCCGTGGGGTCGTGGCCTTCAGCCCCATGGTCTTCAGGTCTTGGTAGGAACTCACGGCAGGTAGGGGAGGGCCAGCCTGTCTCGGCGAGGATTGTTCGGGTATCATAAGCCGATTCAACGGGAAAGCAAATCCAGCCCAGTGGCTGCGCCCGAGGGTGCGGCGGGTTGCTCCCGGATCCGTCACGGCTGGCCCCATTCGACGCCACTTCCACGATGCAAAAGCTCGCAGTTCTCATCGTGCTTTGTCTTGCGGGATGCTCCTGGTCAGCGCTCTCGCCGTACAAGGTCGACATCCAGCAGGGCAACTACGTGGACCAGGAAATGGTCTCGAAGCTGAGGCCCGGCATGAGCAAGTCCCAGGTGCGGTTTGCCCTGGGCTCACCGCTGATTGCCGATGCCTTTCACCAGGATCGCTGGGACTACGTTTTCCGCCAGCAGAAGGGGGACAACGTGGTGGAACAGCGTGTGGTGACGGCGGTGTTCGATGGTGACCGGCTGATCCGCCTCGAAGGCAACGTCTTCATCTCTCCCGACTTCAACAACCCGCAGGCAGCCATCCAGCAGATGGAGCGCGATCGGCAACTGACCGAGCCGCTCGGCACGCGCATGCCCGCTTCGCCGGGCGCGCCGCCGGTGGCCCTGCCGTCCTCTGCACCCGGGCCGAACCTCGGGCCGCCGCCGGCGCAACCGGGTCCGGCGCTCGCAGCGCCGCCGGCAGTCGCACCTGCCCCTGCGGCAACTGCTCCCGCTGCGCCCGCGCCGGCAGCCGCCACAGCGTCGAAGCCGGCACTCGGCTACACGCCACCTTCGGGCGCTGCTGCGCCGTCCTCCGCAGCGACGGCACCGCGATCGGTCCAGCCGGCAGCGGCCGCTGCTGCGGGCGCCGCCGCCGGTGCCACCGCAGCCGCGACGGCTGCCGCGGATGACTCCGGCACGACGACCAAGGCGAAGAAATCCAGTTCGGCCGCTGCAACTCCCGAACCGGCGAAGACGCCATCGCCGCCTTCGCCACCACCGTCGCAGGCCGGCAGCTTCACCGACTCGATCAAGAAAGGGATCGGTTTCGGTGTCAACACACCGCCCCCGCCGCCGCCCAGTCGGGCCGCAGCACCGGCGGCGCCCGCAGCCGCCTCGGCAGCAAGCCCGCAATCCGCTCCGGACGCGGTGGCACGGCCGCCGTCGCGCGGGTCGGAGGAGGTTGCACGAGCCGCCCCGAGCGAGGACGCCGTACCCCGCCCGAGCAGCTCGCGCTCACGCACGGCGACGGCTGCGGCCGTCTCGGGCACTGCCGCCGCGGACACGGCAGACGCTGCCAGCACGGAGCCAGCGGATGCACCCGCAGCCAGCACCGCGATGCCCAAGGCCGCGCGCCGCGGTCCACCGCCGCCGCCGCCGTCTTCCGGCGGCGTCATGGACTCCCTCAAGTCGGCCATCGGCATGGACGTGGATTCGCCGCCGCCGG
>JAEUMW010000108.1 GCA_016791345.1 Betaproteobacteria bacterium
TGGACAACATCGACAACCTCTACGCTTACCTCAAGGGTCGCTCGGATGGCGCCATCAAGCCGGGGCGCGTCGAGCTGATGCCGGCCCAGTAAATCCCTGCCCGCCCGAGTCACTGAACCTCTTCGATGGCCCCCTGTCTGAAGGGGCTCATCGAGGACGGATAGTCTCATTCCAAGAATATGACACAGCGCACAACACTGCGCGTTCTCGCGTTCGCGGGAGCCGCGGGGCTGCTCTTCCTTTCATCCCATTTTGCATTCGCGCAAACACCCCTGCCCGGGGAAAAGGACAAGGTGCTGCGCGTTTGCGCCGATCCCAACAATCTGCCGCTTTCGCACGAAAACCAGCAGGGGTTCGAGAACAAGATCGCCGAACTCTTTGCGAAGGAACTCGGCTGGAAGCTCGAGTTCTTCTGGTTTCCGCAGCGCATGGGCTGGGTGCGCAATTCCCTGCGCGCTCAGGTGCCGCAAGAGAAGCGGTACAAGTGCGACCTCGTCATGGGGGTGTCGGAGGATTTCGACCAAGGTGCAGCGACCGTGCATTACTTCCGCTCCACTTATGCCATGGTGTTCCTAAAGGGCCGCGGCCTGGATAACATCAAGACGCCCGACGACCTGCTCAAGCTGCCGCCCGAGCAGCTGAAGAAACTGCGCTTCGGCACCTTCGCCCAGACACCCGCCGTCGACTGGCTGCTGCGTCACAACCTCATCGACCAGATGGTGCCCTATCAGCGCATGACCGGCGATCCGCAGCAGTACCCCGGCGAGATCATCGAGAAGGATCTGGTCGACGGGAAGATCGACGTCGCTTTCGCCTGGGGCCCGATCGCCGGCTATTTCGGGAAGAATGCCAAGAACGCGAACATCGTGGTCGTGCCGTTCAAGCCCGATCCCGAGATCAGGTTCGACTATGCCATCGCGATGGGTGTGCGGCGCGGCGAGAAGGAGTGGCTGGAAACGGTCAACCAGCTCATCGAAAAGAACCGCACCGAGATCGAGCGCATTCTGCTCGCTTACGGCGTGCCCCTGATCGACGACAAGGGGCAGGTCATCACGACCGCGGGTGCGGGCCATTACACCCCGCGCCAGGCGCCATCCAAGTAATCCCATCCCTTTGAGCACGTGCGACTGCGAGAGGCAGTGCGTGCAGCGACAGGAGTAAACCTTCGTGTCCTTCCGTGTCCCCAGTCTCGTGGCGGTGCTGTTCGCAGTCGCGCTCGCCCCCGCCTTTGCCCAGAACGCGCCACCGGCAGACCCGGCGTCGGCGCAGCAGCCCATCTCCCAAGCCGAGACCCTGCTCTTCATGACGAATCACCTGCACGACACCAAGCTCCCGGCTCGCCTTGAGTACACCTTCCACAAGAGCGGATCGCTCGAGGATGCCTTCGACGACAGCGTCAACGTCGACGTGAAGGGCAAGGCAGACGACAGGACCGCGACGACCAAATTCCTTACCGGACCGCGGGCGGTGGGCTACCCGCCGGTCGAGCATGCCGAAGGCAACCCGGTGATCATGTGGTTCCTGGAGCGCGACATCCGCGAGATGGAGCGCCTGACCGGCGGCAAGTCGCCTTACTTCCAGAGGCGCATCCGGCTCGCGCTCGCCGACCGCGCCGAGGTGCGGCCCGTCAAGTTTTCCCTCGGCGGCAAGGAAGTGAGCGGCACCGAGGTCAAGGTGTCGCCCTACCTCGAAGACCCGAACAAGGCCAAGTTCGGCAAGGTGTCGACGGCCAAGTATTACCTGTTCACCCTCTCCGACCAGGTTCCGGGCGGGGTATACCAGATCCGCGCCGTCGTGCCGGACGATGCCGGAGGCAAGCCGCTGATCGACGAGACGCTCACGTTCGAGAAAGTCGCTCCGTTCAAGGGTTGACGCGCATGGCTACCACCGAACTCACCGTCGACAACTTCGATCAGGTCGTCACCGGCAACGACATGGTCGTGATCGATTTCTGGGCGCCCTGGTGCGGCCCGTGCCGCTCGTTCGCGCCGGTTTTCGAGGCGGCGTCGGCGAAACACGAGGGTGTCGTTTTCGCCAAGGTGAACACGGACGAGGAGCAGGAACTCGCGAATCAGTTCGGCATCCGCTCCATTCCGACTCTGATGGTGTTCCGGCAGCAGGTCATTCTCTATGCCGAGCCCGGTGCCGTGTCGGGGCGCGACCTGGACCGTGTCATCGAGCAGGCGAAAGCGCTGGACATGGACGAGGTGCGCCGCAGAATCGAGGCACAGCAGGTCCAGCAGCAATAGCGCTCAGGCGAATGCCGCGATCTCGTCCGCGTGCAGCGGTGCCATGAGCGCACTGCACAGGTCCGGATCCTCCAGGCGCGACAGAAACCACTGCAGGGCGCGTCCCGGATCCTTCGCGCGCCAGGCGATGAAAAAGGGGATCTCCGGCTTCGGCTCCTCGACTTCCCGGACCACGAGCGTCCCGGCATCGACGTCCGGGCCGATCAGATGAAGCGGCAGAAAGCCGCCCCCGAGCCCGGCGACCTGCGCGTCGCGTTTGGCGCGGATGTCCGGCACAGTGAAGACATCCTGTCCCGACAGCAGGCCGGAGGTGCGCGGCGGGAGGCTGCGCGAGCTGTCCGCCGCGGAGACCGCGCGGTGGTCGAGCAACTGGTCGTTCCTGATGGGCTGCGGCACGCGCGCCAAGGGATGGTCGGGTCGCACCGCGAACACCCACTGCACGTGGCCGAGCGCGCGGGTCGCGTAACCGCCGCCGGCAGGGCCGTCGCCCGGGGCGCCGATGACGAGGTCGGCGCGGTCTCCGGCAAGTGCGTCCCAGCAGCCGCCATACACCTCCGTCAGAACACGCAGGCGGGTGCCGCACTCCACCGTGTGGAACTCGCGCACCAGCGGGAACAGGCGCGGCAGCGGGATGAGGTCGGTGACGGCAATCCGAAGCTCGGTTTCCCAGCCCGTGGCGACGCGCTTGACGCGCGCCTCCAGTGCGCTCGCGGCACGCAGCAGGTGGCGACCTTCCCGCAGCAGTTCCGCCCCGGCCTCGGTGAGGACCGCGCGATGGCCGCGCCGGTCGAAGAGAAGGAGATCGAGGTCCTGTTCGAGCTTCTGCACCGTGTAGGTGATGGCGGAAGGCACGCGGTGCAATTCGTCGGCGGCGGCGGCGAAACTGCCCTTGCGGTCGATCGCATCGAGCACGGCCAAGGCGTCGAGCGAGAGTTTCATGTCCGAGCGTCCTGAGTCGGAAGTTCGCTGAGCAGGATAATGCCGATCATCGCCGCCAGGCTCGCCTGGTCCCCAACCGAGCGCCGCGCGGCTTCGCGCCGGGCGGCGCCCGCGGCATTCCTGCCTCGGGTGCCCGTCGTACGGATCGTCTTCATCGTTCGACGAACCTCTGACCCGGGACACCGGGTTCCTGCCGGATTTCCCCGGATTATTGGCTATCCTTGCGCCGCCCACAAAACGTAAACTCATGAATTTTGTGCGCGCCGCGCCAACCACTCTCATGCTGAAAATTTCAGCGTGCCGACTCGTCCGGGCTCTCGTTCTGCTCGCCCTGGCTGGCCCTGCGCTGGCGCTGGCGCAGACTGCGGGCGGCGCACCACAGGGCGTGCCGGTCAAGGCCGCGCAGGTCCGCGTGAGCCGGCTCAGCACCGACGTGTCGGCGGTGGGCACGCTGCTCGCCAACGAGTCGGTGATGATCCGCCCGGAGATCGCCGGCCGGGTCGTCGCCATCCACTTCGAGGAAGGTCAGTCGGTGCCCAAGGGCGCGCGCCTCATCACCCTTGACCAGTCCGAATACAAGGCGATCCTTGCGCAGTCGGATGCCGACGCGAAGCTCGCAACGCGCCGCTACGAGCGCTCGCAGGAGTTGCGCAAGCAGAATTTCATCAGCCAGGAAGCGGTGGACGAGGCGCGCAGCAATCTCGATCGCTCCGCCGCGCGCCGGCAGGAGACCGAGGTCAAGCTGGCGAAGTCCGAGATACGTGCCCCGTTCGCCGGCATCGTCGGCCTGCGTCAGGTCAGTCCGGGCGCTTACGTCAAGGAAGGCGCCGACATCGCGCGCCTGGAGGACGTCGATTCGATCAAGGTCGACTTCCGCATTCCGGAAGTGTTCGTCGGTGCGCTGCGCCCCGATCAGGAAGTGACCGTGCGTGTCGATGCGTTTCCCGGCCAGTCGTTCAAGGGCCGTATCTACGCCCTCGAACCCGGCGTGGACGAGAAAAGCCGCACGCTGCTCGTGCGCGCGCGCATCCCGAACAAGGATCGCAAGCTGCGGCCGGGCATGTTCGCGCGCGTCGTGCTGTCGCTCGGCACCCGCGACGCCGTGATCGTCGTGCCGGATCAGGCCATCGTCCCGCGCGGCGACAACGTCTTCGTCTACCGCGTCGTCGACGGCAAGGCGCTGCTCACGCCGGTGACGACCGGCGCCCGCGGGCCGGGCGAGGTGGAGATCGTGAAGGGGCTCACCCCGCAGGACACCGTCGTGGTCGACGGCCAGATCAAGCTGCAGGACGGTGCACCCGTCACCGTCATCGGCGCGCCGCCCGTGCCGTCCGCCGCCGCGGCGCAGAAGGAAGGCTGAGCGCCCGGCCTCCATGCACCTCTCGGAGCTCTCCATCAAGCGTCCGGTCCTCGCGACCGTGATGAGCCTCGTCATCGTCCTGCTCGGCGTGATCGCGTTCCAGCGCCTGTCCGTGCGCGAATATCCCAACATCGACGCGCCGGTGGTGTCGGTGCGCACGGTGTACAAGGGCGCGAGCGCCTCGGTGATGGAAAGCCAGGTCACGCAGCCGCTCGAGGACTCGCTCTCCGGCATCGAGGGCGTGAAGACCATCAAGTCGGTTTCGCGCGAGGAAGTGAGCCAGATCACGATCGAGTTCGTGCGCGAGCGCGACCCCGACTCCGCCGCGAGCGACGTGCGCGACCGCGTCTCGCGCGTGCGTGCGCGACTGCCCACCGACATCGACGAGCCGGTCGTCTCCAAGATCGAGGCCGACGCGCAGGCCATCCTGTGGCTGGCATTCCGCTCCGATCGCCACACGCCGCTCGAAATCACCGACTACGCCGACCGCTACATCGCCGATTCGATCAAGACGCTGCCGGGTGTTTCCTCCGTCATCATCGGCGGCGAGCGCAAGTATGCGATGCGGCTCTGGCTCGACCGCGACCGGCTCGCCGCATTCGCCCTCACGCCGCAGGACGTGGAAGCCGGCTTGCGGCGCCAGAACGTGGAGATTCCCGCCGGGCGCATCGAGGGCAACAACCGCGAGTTCACCGTGCTGTCGGAAACGGACCTGCGTACGCCGGAGCAGTTCAACAACCTGATCGTCGCCGAGGCGAGCGGCTATCCGGTGCGGTTGAAGGATGTCGGTCGTGCGGAGCTCGGTGCGCTCGATGACCGCAACGAGGTGCGCGTCAACGGCGAGCTTGCCGTGGGTCTGGGCGTGGTGAAGCAGTCGACGGCGAACACGCTCGCGGTCGCGGATGCGGTGAAGCGCCAGATCCCGCGCATCGAAGCCGGGCTGCCCGAAGGCATGAAGCTTATCGTCGCCTTCGACAGCTCGGTGTTCATCGAGAAGTCGATCGAGGCCGTCTATCACACCATGGTCGAGGCGCTGCTGCTCGTGGTGCTGGTGATCTTCCTCTTCCTGCGGTCGGTGCGCGCGACGCTGATTCCCTTCGTCACCATTCCGGTGTCGCTCATCGGCGCGTTCTTCTTCCTCTACGTGCTCGGCTTCTCCATCAATGTGCTGACACTGCTCGGCATCGTGCTCGCGATCGGCCTCGTGGTGGACGATGCGATCGTCGTGCTGGAGAACATCTACCGTCACATCGAGGAGGGCACGCCGCCGATCCGCGCCGCCGTGCAGGGCAGCCGGGAGATCGCGTTCGCCGTGGTGGCGATGACGCTGACGCTGGCCGCCGTGTTCACGCCGCTCGCCTTCATGACCGGCAACACCGGCAAGCTCTTCACGGAATTCGCGCTCACCGTCGCCGCGGCGGTGCTCGTTTCCGGCTTCGTCGCGCTCACGCTGACGCCGATGATGTGTTCCAAGATGCTGCGGCATCAGGCGCGCCACAGCGCCATCTACAACTGGAGCGAGCGCTTCTTCGTCGCACTGAACAGCGGCTATCGCTGGCTGCTCACGCGCACGCTGCGCCATCGCTGGCTGGTCGTCGTGATCTTTCTGGCGGTGGCGGTCGCGGCGGTGCTGTTGTTACGGTCGCTCAAGTCGGAGCTGGCGCCGATCGAGGACCGCGGCTTCTTCATCGGCGTCACGCTGGCGCCCGAGGGCGCGACGATGGACTACGCGCTCGACTACGCGCACCGCGTCGAGCAGATGTACAAGGACATTCCCGAGGTCCAGAACTACTTCGTGGTCGTCGCGCCGGGCCTCGAGAAACCCAACCCGGTCAATCTGGTGTTCTCCTTCGTCAGCCTGAAGCCGTGGGAGGAGCGCACGCGCAAGCAGCAGGAAATCACGGCCGGGCTGCGCGGCAAGATGTTCGCGACCCTGCCGGGCGTGCTGTCCTTCCCGGTCGATCCGCCGTCGCTCGGACAGAGCTTCCGCAGCCCGCCGGTGCAGTTCGTGGTGCAGGCGAACTCCTACGAGGAGCTCGATCAGCTCGTCAACAAGGTGATGGCACGGGCACGTGCCTATCCCGGCCTCACCAACATCGACAGCGACCTCAAGCTCAACAAGCCGCAGCTTTCGGTGACCATCGACCGCGAGAAGGCGGCGGACGTCGGCATCGAAGTCGAAACCATCGGCCGTACGCTCGAGACCCTGCTCGGCGGCCGCCAGGTCACGCGCTTCAAGCGCGAGGGCAAGCAGTACGACGTCATCGTGCGGCTGGAGGACGCGGCGCGGCGGCAGCCCACCGACCTCACCTCGATCTACGTGCGCGGCAAGGACGGCCAGTTGATTCAACTGGCGAACCTGGTCCAGGTGAAGGAGACCGTGGCGCCGAAGGAGCTCAACCACTTCAACCGGCTGCGCGCGGCGATCATCCAGGCCAACGTCGCGCCGGGGTACACGGTGGGTGAGGCGCTGGCGTTTCTCGACCAGGCGGCGCGGGAAGAGCTGCCGAAGAGCGCGCAGACCGACTACGACGGCCAGTCGCGCGAGTTCCGCGAATCGGGTGCGGCGCTCTATCTCACCTTCGTGCTTGCGCTCGTCTTCATCTATCTCGTGCTGGCAGCGCAGTTCGAGAGCTTCGTCGGGCCGCTCGTCATCATGCTCACCGTGCCGCTCGCGATGACCGGCGCACTCGCCGCGCTCAAGCTCACCGGCAGCACGCTCAATGTCTACAGCCAGATCGGACTGGTGATGCTGATCGGCCTCATCACCAAGCACGGCATCCTGATCGTGGAGTTCGCGAACCAGCTTCGGGACACCGGCAGGGACAAGTTCGCGGCGGTGATCGAGGCGGCCACCCTGCGCCTGCGGCCGATCCTGATGACCACCGCCGCGATGGTGCTGGGTGCGGTGCCGCTCGCCATCGCCACCGGCGCCGGCGCCGAATCGCGCCAGCCCATCGGCTGGGTCATCGTCGGCGGGCTCGTGTTCGGCACGCTGCTCACGCTCTTCGTCATCCCGACTGCATACACGCTGCTTGTCGGCAAGCGTCGGAAGATCGAGGAGGAGCCGCTGCCGGCCACGCTGGAGCATTCCCCCGTCAGCCGCTAGGTCACTGACGATGGGTGCGTATCTGCCGGAAATTGCCGTCGCCGCCGCGCTCGCCTGGGCAAGCGGCATTCGCCTCTACGCGACGCTCTTCCTCGTCGGGCTGGCCGGCAAGCTCGGCTGGGTGGTGCTGCCCGAGCACCTGGAGATCCTCGCGAGCCCGCTCGTGCTCACGGCAAGCGGCTTCATGACGGTCGTCGAGTTCTTCGCCGACAAGATTCCCTGGCTCGACAGCGTGTGGGATGCGGTGAACACCTTCCTGCGCGTGCCGGGCGGGGCGCTGCTTGCGGCGGCTGCGGTCGGCGACTCCGGAGCGGGAGCAGCGCTCGCTGCGGCCATCATCGGCGGCAGCATCACCGCCGGCACGCACTTCGCCAAGGCGGGCGCGCGGGCGGTGGTCAACACCTCGCCGGAACCGTTCAGCAACATGGCGAAGTCGAGCCTCGAAGACCTGCTCGTCCCCGCCGGCCTGTGGGCGGCAATTGCCGCACCGGCCGTGTTTCTGGTCGCACTGCTGCTGTTCCTGGGTCTCGTGGCGTGGGCGTTGCCAAAGCTGTGGCGGGGTGTGCGGCGGGTGCTTTCTTTCGGTGGAGGAAGGAGCGAGTGACGTTGTCCGGTTGATGGGCACGGGTCCAGTGTTACACTGATCCCGTGTGAACTTGGAGGGCGAGACGGTGGCGAACCTTACGTTGACCATCGATGATGAGGTGCTCAAGAAGGCACGCATCCATGCTCTTGAGCGTGGCACTTCGGTAAACGCGCTGGTGCGTGACTTCCTCGAGCGCATCGCCCACGACGACGCCGAGCTGGAAGCGATCGTTAAGGGGATCGACGCGATTGCCGATGCCACGCCCGAGCGTCGCATCTCTCGGTTTACCAGAGAAGATCTCTATGCGGAGAGATTGCGGCGGTGAAGGTCTTCATCGATACCAATGTGCTTCTTTACCGTTCGATGGTAACGCTCCGAAAAAGCGTGACGTGGCGTGGGCCGAGTTTCGCCGTCTCGTCATGGAGCGCTCCATCGTCCTTAGTACCCAGGTGCTCCAGGAATTTTACGTTGCCGCCACGCGGAAGCTGAATCCCGCCCTCAGTCCCGAGCAGGCAGAGGTTGTCGTGGGCTATCTTTAACCCGCGCACCAAGCGAACGCGCGTGTCGCCTCAACCAAATTTCGATTTCCACTACGCGGTGCGCCGACTCATCAACAAGAACTCAAGTCCAGAGTGTCCGGAGTTCTGTGTGAGCGGATGAATGAGAATCAACAATTCTAGCGTTTCTCAGCCGCTAACTCGTTTATCACGATCTTGAGGTTTTTTTTGGCATCAGCCTTTCCATCAGCGAATCCTTGTTTCGCTGCCATGCGAAACCATTTTTCGGCTAACACAAGATCTTGCTTAACTCCTCGACCATGCGCATAAAGGATCCCTAGGTTGTTTTGCGCTGGAGCAAAGCCTTGCGCGGCAGCCTTTCCATACCATTGAACCGCTGTGCTCTCGCTTTTCCCTACCCCGAGACCGTAGTCGTAAGCCATACCAAGCCCAAACTGAGCGTCCGCATATCCCTGTTCCGCGGCCCGTCGATACCAATTGACCGCCTCGACATCACTCTTGGGAAGGTCGGACATACCCCTTGCGAACCAATCCCCCATCGCAAATTGCGCCTCCGCATCCCCCTCTTCGGCCGCACGGCGCGCCTGAGCCATCGTCCATCTCGGCCAATCGCGCCACGATCGTTTGCCACCTAGCCAGCCCTTTCGACTGAGCTCAGCCAAAACCCGTTTATTGCGCTCATCGTTGCTCTCCATTAACCCCAATTGTTTGAGCCGTCGACCGGCCAGCCAACCTGAACCCGGATAGTCAAGCTCAATGGCGGCCACGGCGCGTACCATCCAGACATTTGCCTGATTCGGATAGTCGATGATGAATTCCGCACTCTTGCTCATGAAATCTCGAAGGAGCTTGATCCTGTCCCGTTGAAGGGCTGCTTTGTCCGCGCGGTTCGCAATCTGCATCAGTTCATTGAACCTGCGTCTTCCCTCACTTGACAGTTTTGTGCTGGTGCGCAACGCTTGCGCGTCAGTCGCCGCCTCGGCGCTGAAACGCCGGCGCATGCTGTGCAGAGAAGCTTTTCTAGGTGCTGGAGCCCGCGCGAGGGCCTGATCGATGGATCGCACAGCTTCGGCATTGTTGCCTTGAGCACCGAGAGCCAGCGCAGCTAGCCCATATGCCTCCCAGCGGCTGTCGTCGACCGTCATTGCCGCAGATGCCGTGACGTAGGCTTCTGCCAGCTCACCTCGCTCCAGCAGATATCGCGACCTTTCTATTACCTGCTCATAGGACACACGCGTGTCAGTACCCGTTTGGGACCATGAACTCCCTATCGGCAAAAAACCGGTCAGCGCCAGTAACGCTACCACCACGTATGAACTCGTCCGCCCAGCCAGTTCCGCCTGCACGTTCATGATGTGCGTCCTCATCGAAAACCTGTCTAGGGATTCGTTGCCTCGAAGAATTCGCGAAGTCGCTTGCCGACCATCTGTTCAAAGTACGCGCTCACGTTCCTGGCCGCGCTGTATGGTGTGATCATTCTCGTGTCGGGGTCCACAAAAGTGCTGTAGAAAACGTCGACCTTAAAGCTTTGTTCCTCGGGCAACTTGCGGATCAGGTCACGGATTTCACTCTCAACAGTTTCGCGTACAGATTCATCAACCGTCTCTCGAATTCCCGAGCGTGCAGCTTCCCTGACGCTCACGTCCTCCCCGAAGCGTATCTGCTCAGCCATTTCGCTGATTAACACCTTTGTCGTAGAGTGCGCGACAGCGATCGTCTGCGGAACAAGTTCCCCGGCCGAATCGAACGCGGGCGCATCCCTCCTTGTGGTCACGTCCTCAGAAAATGTTCTTTCTGGCGAAGCAAGATTAGCGAGGGGGAGCAGCGGCCGTGCTGGTGCAGATTCCTCGGCGAGTTGCGCACGTCTCGCGCGCTCGCGGGCAGCAGCCTCCTCGTTAGCGCGGTCCTGGGCACGCTGCCGCTCGTAATCCGCATTGACCCGTTCCCGTTCCCGATCGCGCCGCATCTGCTGTTCGAGTTCCTGCTCCCGTCTGAGCGATTCACGCTCTTCCCGGTCCATCCTTTCCTGGCGATCGCGCTCTTGGCGTTCCTCGCGTTCCTGCTGCTTACGCACAGAGTCAAGATAACTCTTGCCGGCATCTTCGATTGCTCGATTCACCGCCTCGCCTTGCTCGCGGATAGCCCGGTTTCGGTCCAACGCATCCTGATATATCCGCTGCTGATTGTTATTAGACGACGGTGTCGACGAACTGCGATTTGGAACATCTGGTTCCCTGGCGGAAGAGGAGTCTGCAGCGCAGTCGAAATGAAAGAGTGCCGTACTAGAAATGATCGCCGCTAGCGACAATAAGCACCTATTCACTTTATACCTCCCGTCCACCCTCCCGACCTACCTTAAGCGTAGGCTCGCATGCCCGATGCTGCTATGATGCAAATGCATCTCCCCGGTCATAAGAAGGGGGGCCGAAGGGCGGCGGGGAGGGCAGGCTGAGCGGGTGCGGTTTCGCCGAGTCGCCGGGATCTCGGTGCTCGGGCTCTCCCGAAACTTGAGCCTGCGGGGGAATAGCCATGACCAGAAAAGCCGATCTGCTCGGTTCTTTCTCGCGCCTCGTGCTTGAGGTCTATCACGCCTCGCGTGAAAGGACCGCCGACCAGTTCCAGGAAGCCGCCGTTCGACTGCTCAAGCCTGTGCTGGGTTTCGATTCGTCCATGTGGGGAACCGGAACGCTGTCAGGGGACGGACTTGCCGTTCATTCGATTCATCTTCACGAGCAGTCTCCCGAGATGATCGACAGCTGGCAGCTCGTAAACCACGAAGACACGGTTGCGTACGAATGCTCGAAAAGACCAGGTTGGGTTAATAACGCCCACATGCCCACCGTCTTTTGCGAAAGAGACAAGTCGGGGATGCGCGATCTCACGAAGCGCTTCAGAGTGGGGAATGCCTTGGTCACCGGGTACGTGCAGCAGCAGATGTCGCTCGCGAACTGGGTATCCCTTTACCGGCAAGACCCGGACAAGCAGTTTTCGGAGGATGAACGAATATTATTTGAGGCGTTGTTTCCGCACGTCGTAGAAGCTTTGACGATCAATCGGCTCGTGAACCTCGACAGGGTCTACGCAACCAATCGCGGGAGAAATGCGTTCGTGGCAATCGCAGATCGGCGGGGCGCGATCTATGTGTCCGACAGCGGCTTTGAAACCGTCGTGCGTTCAGAGTGGAACGATTGGACTTCTCGGGTGCTGCCGCGACCTCTCGCCGCGTTGACGAACACGATCAACCCGCAGACGTTCCGAGGCGCACGAATCACCGTTGAAGTTAGAAACGTCGGCGACCTCTTCTTCCTGAAGGCGCGCCCGCTGACACCGATTGACCGGTTGAGCCCGCGCGAGCGGGAAGTCGCAGAGTATTTCGGTGCAGGGCGCAGCCACAAGAGGGTCGCGCAGCTACTTGGCATTTCGCCGGTGACGGTCCGCAACTATCTACAGACGATATACGGCAAGCTAGGTGTGAAAGATAAAGCGGAGCTTGCCCAAATGCTGGAGCGCTCGATCTGATCCGTTGAGGCGCTGCAGCAACGAACTAGGCTGTCTTGACGGGTCAAGGGTTGTGCGGAGGTTTAGCACGCACCTCAGCAGTCTTCGTGTGGCAGGAATCCCTGAATCGCGTATCCGCGGTGCACTATGGAATGCGAGCGACCCTGGTCGCTGCCAACAGCGCGGTAAGCTCTTCCTCGTGAAACCCTGTTCAGTCAGCATCATCGGCGCACCGACCGATATCGGGCCAATGTTCGCGGGGCGAGCATGGGTCCGGAGGCGCTGCGCGTCGCAGGCATAACCGAGGCGCTGACGCGCTTCGCGGACGACGTCAGCGAGAAGGGCAACCTGAGTGGCCCCTTGAACCCGCAGCTTGCGGCGGAAGGCGGCTATCCGCCTCTGCTGAATTGCCACCAGAAATGCGCGCGAAGCTGGAGGCGTGGAGGAAGGGCGCGGAGCGTTGATCCTGCCCTTCCTGACTGATCGGGCGTCGATGACTCTTGCGGTTTTCGGACTCACGCCGGGAATGGCGTCCCGGCCGCAGACCGCGTACTGCACCGATCTGTGCAGTGGGGCGGGACGCGCAGCGAAGCGAGGGTGATAAGCCGGCAAGCTGCCCATCGTCGGCTTCAGCCCACGGTGATCACGACTTCGGCGTACTCGCTCGGCGCGACGAGGCCATGCCCGCCGCCGATGTCGAACTCGTTCAGCAGCGCGGTGATGTCGCGGTCGAGCGCCGCCTGACCGGCTGCATCCAGCGCGGCGAAAGCCTTGTGGGTCGGGCCGTACAGGTCGCGGA
>JAEUMW010000109.1 GCA_016791345.1 Betaproteobacteria bacterium
CAGCGCTACGGCGCCGGATCCCGCGGATGAAAAGGTGGGGACCCGACTATGCCGAAGTTTGCGCGTTGCAGCAACCCTCGAATGCTCGCCAGGGTGGGCATGACGCTGTGCGCAGCCGTAGTGCTGCTGGCCGGCTGCGGCAGTTCGCAGCCGGCTCCGGACGTCACGTTCACCAGCCTGAACGGGAAGGAGATTCCCCTGCAGACGCTGCGCGGCGAAGTGGTGCTGGTCAACTTCTGGGCCACGAGCTGCGACGTGTGCGTTAAGGAGATGCCGGACCTTGCTCAGCTCCAGCGCCGCTTCGGCGAGCGCGGGATGACGCTCGTCGCCGTCGCGATGCACTACGACCCGCCCAACCACGTGCTCGACTATGCGAAGAGTGCCGAGCTGCCCTTCGTGGTGTCGCTCGATCCGCTGGGGAAGATCGAGCAGGCCTTCGGTGACATCTCCGGAACGCCGACCACGTTCGTCATCGACCGCCGCGGCAGGATCGCGTCGCGCATCCAGGGCGCGCCGGACTTCCCGCGCCTGCACACCCTGATCGAAGCGAAGCTCGCGGAACCCGCCTAGACCACGCCGGCTTCGTGCGCCTGGCGGTCCGCGTGGTAGCTCGAACGCACCATCGGGCCGCAGGCGGCATGGCTGAAGCCCATGTCCCGCGCCTCGCGCTCGAAGCGCTGGAACACCGCGGGCTCGACGTAGCGCAGCACGGGCAGATGACCCGCGCTCGGCTGCAGATACTGGCCGACGGTGAGCATGTCGACGTCGTGGGCACGCAGGTCGCGGATGACGGCCACGATCTCGTCGTCGGTCTCGCCCAGCCCGACCATCAGGCCGGATTTCGTGGGGATTGTCGGCAGCCGCGCCTTGAAATCCTTGAGGAGCTTGAGCGAGTGCTCGTAATCGGCGCCGGGGCGCGCCTGCAGGTAGAGGCGCGGCACGGTCTCGAGATTGTGGTTCATCACGTCGGGCGGACACGTCGCGAGCACGTCGAGCGCGCGATCGAGCCGCCCGCGGAAATCGGGCGTGAGGATCTCGATGCGAGTGACCGGCGAGTGTTCGCGCACGGCGCGGATGCAGTCGACGAAGTGCTGTGCACCGCCGTCACGCAGGTCGTCGCGATCGACGCTGGTGATCACCACGTAGCTGAGTCGCATCGCTGCGATCGTCTGCGCGAGATGGATCGGCTCCTCCTGGTCCGGCGCCTGCGGCCGTCCGTGGGCCACGTCGCAGAACGGGCAGCGGCGGGTGCACACGTCACCCAGGATCATGAAGGTGGCGGTGCCCTTGCTGAAGCATTCACCGATGTTGGGGCAGGAGGCTTCCTCGCACACGGTGTGCAGGTTGTGCTCCCGCAGCACGCGTTTCACCTCGCCGAAAGTCGGGCTGCTCGGCGCCTTGGCGCGGATCCACTCCGGCTTGCGCAGGCGCTCGTGCGGCACGATCTTGATCGGGATGCGCGCGGTCTTGGCGGCGCCGGTTTGTTTTTCGTGGGAAGCGCTCATCGCAGGCTCCGACTTCAGTTCAGCAGGGCGAGCAGGTGACGACTCAAACGATCTCCCGCAGCAGCGACCGTGAGATCGAGACCGAGATCGCGCGTGCGCGTCACCGGCATGCCGGCGTGACCGCACGGGTTGATGTCGGTGAACGGCGCGAGATCGAGGTCGATGTTGAGGGCGACGCCATGGTAGCAGCAGCCGTTTCTCACGCGTAGCCCCAGCGCCGCGATTTTCGCGTTGCCGACGTACACGCCCGGCGCCGCCTCATCGCCGGCGGCCGCGATCCCGTCCTCGCCGAGGAGTGCGACGACCGCGCGCTCCATGCGCCGCACCAGCTCGCGCACCCCGTAGTTGCGCCGGCGCAGGTCGAGCAGAAGATAGATCACCAGCTGACCCGGGCCGTGATAGGTGATCTGGCCGCCACGGTCCACATGCACCACCGGAATCTCGGAGCGGCGCAGCAGGTGGTCGGGAGTTCCGTTGAGTCCGATCGTGAAGACCGGGGGATGTTCGACGATCCACAGCTCGTCGCGCGCATCGAGGCCGCGCGTCTCGCTGAAGTGCTGCATCGCACGCCATGTGGGTTCGTACTCGACGCGGCCGAGGTGACGCACCTCGGGTGTCGGCTCAACCGGCGCGGGCAGGGGATGGGGGGCGCTCTGCACCGGTTTGCCTCCCGCTACAGCACCATCACCACCATGGGATGGTCCGAGAGCTCCTGGTACAAGGCGTCGAGCTGCTCACGGGAGCTGGCGCGGATCGTGGCGGTGACGCTTAAGTATTTCCGGGCGCGGCTTACCCGCATCTCGATGGTAGCGGGATCGAAATCCGGGGCGTGGCGTCGCACGATGTCGACGATGGTCTGCGCGAAACCGGGCTGCGATGTACCCATGATCTTGATCGGAAAGTCGCAGGGGTACTGGATGAGGCTCGCGACCTCGTCGCTCACGCACCTGTCTCCGCCGCCGCAGACCGCAAGTGCCCGGCAAAGTGCGTGGCCTTGAATTCCTGATACAGCGCGTGCATGCGCCGAAACACGGGCCCCGGCGTGCCGTCGCCGACCGGGCGATCGTTGAGCGTCGTGATCGCCAGCACTTCCTTGGTGGACGAAGTCAGCCAGAGCTCGGCTGCGGAGAACACCTCCTGCTCCGTGATCTCGCGCACCTGATGTGGCAGGCCGGCGGCCGCGGCAAGCTCGAGCACGAGATCGTAGGTGATGCCGGGCAGCATCAGGTGACTCTTCGGCGGCGCGAGGAGCCAGTCGCCCGAGACGACGAAGATGTTGCTGGCGGCGCCTTCGGTGAGGAGACCGTCGCGAAAGAGCACGGTTTCGACAGCACCACGGTCGATGGCGACCTGACGCAGCAGCACATTGCCGAGCAGGGCGATCGACTTGATGTCGCAGCGCCCCCAGCGATAGTCAGTCGCGGTCACTGCCGCGACACCGCGCTCGACCTCGGCGCGCGAGGGCGTTGCCAGCGGACTGCTCATGGCGAAGACGGTCGGCGTCGCAGCCTGCGGAAAGGCGTGATCGCGCTTGGCCACGCCGCGCGTCACCTGCAGATAGAGGTACTGATCGGGCCAGGGGTGGCGGCCGACGAGATCAGTGAGCAGCGCCGCCCAGTCGGACGCGGAGTGCGGATTGGCGATGCGCAGCGCATCGAGACTCTTCTGCAGGCGAACCAGGTGCTCGGCGAGCCTGAGCGGCGTTCCGGCGTACACCGGAATCACCTCGTAGACGCCGTCGCCAAAGACGAAGCCGCGGTCGAGCACGGGGACCCGCGCCTCCGCGAGCGGCGTCCATGCGCCATTCAGATAGACCGTCTGCTCGCTCATTGCGGCAGCCACAGGCGGACCATGTCGACCGTGCGCCCGAAAAGGCCGGCAACCGGCACGTTGGAGAGCGCGACCAGCGGATACTCGCCGAGTGGTTTCTCTTCGAGCGCGAGCTTGAGGGTACCCACCTCCTGCCCGAAAGCAAGCGGCGCCATCAGCGGCTGATGCGTTTCCATCGACGCTCTCAACTTCGCGGCATCGCCCTTCGGCAGCGCCAGGTAGAAGTCCTCGACGAAGCCGATCCGCACGTCGTTCTCGGCGCCCTTCCAGACACGAATCGTCGCCACCGTCTGATCCTTCGCGTACACCTTCACCGTATCGTAGAACTGAAAGCCATAGTTGAGAACCTTCTGGCTCTCCGTTGCGCGTGCTGCCTCGGAGGCGGTTCCGGTCACCACGGAGATCAGGCGCCGGCTGTCGCGCTTGGCGGAGGCCACGAGGCAGTATCCCGCCGCCTCGTGGTGTCCGGTCTTCACCCCGTCCACGTAGGGATCGGTCCACAGGAGGCGGTTGCGGTTCGCCTGCGTGATGTTGTTGTAGCGGAACTCACGCTGCGAGTTCAACTTGTAGTGCTCCGGAAAGTCGCGGATCAGGGCCGCCGCCAGGAGAGCCATGTCGTAGGCCGTCGTGTAATGCTTGGGGTCCGGCAGGCCGGTCGAGTTCACGAAGCTGGTGTTTTTCATGCCGAGCTTCTGCGCCTGCTGGTTCATCATCTGGGCGAACACTTCCTCGCTGCCGGCAATGGCCTCCGCCAGCGCGATGCAGGCGTCGTTGCCGGACTGGATCACCATGCCGTGGATGAGCTCTTCCACGGTGACCGGCCTGTTCGGCTCGATGAACATGCGCGAGCCCTGCGCCTTCCACGCACGTGGCGACACCGGCACCACCTGGTCCAGCGCGACGCGCTTCTGTTTGATGGCCTCGTAGGTGAGGTAGGCGGTCATCATTTTTGTGAGCGACGCGGGCTCGATGCGCTCGTTGGGGTTCTGCGATGCGATGACCTGTCTTGCCAGGAAGTCGTACAACACCCAGGACTTGGCCGCGACCGTCGGCGGCGGTGGCACCGGCAGCGACGTTTGCTGTGCAGCGGCGGCAGTGACGAAGAGCGACAAGAGCAGTGCGAGGAGGGATTTCATTGCTGTGAATCTCGGCATGGAGCGCGGGGAAGGCGCGATTATAATGCAGCGCGAAATGGACTCTCGGCGCTGAGCCGGCGCGAACGAGGTGCACGCCACGCCGGGCCGAGCCGTCGGAAGCGGATGCCGTGCCACCCTGGCTTGCGGGTGCCTCGTGGAAGCGCGTGCGGCGCTGGCGGCTCGCCGGCCGCACGCAGCGGCCACGCGCACGGTGCCAGCACGCTTCTCGGAAATTGCGGCGACGGGGTCATGCGTCCGGGGACGAGGGCGTGGGCCCGCGCGTACCCGGTCGACGCTTCTTCTTGATTCCGCCGAGCATCCGGCGGGAATGGCGAGACGACCTAGAGACCCGCCTCGGCGCGCAGCACGTCGGCCTTGTCCGTCTTCTCCCAGGTGAACTCGGGCTCGTCGCGGCCGAAGTGTCCGTACGCCGCGGTCTTGCTGTAGATCGGGCGCAGGAGGTCGAGCGACTGGATGATGCCCTTCGGTCGCAGGTCGAAGTGCTTGGCCACGAGTTCGACGATCTTCTCGTCGCCCACCTTGCCGGTGCCGAAGGTGTTCACCATGAGCGAAACCGGGCGCGCCACGCCGATGGCGTAGGCGATCTGGACCTCGCAGCGATCGGCAAGCCCCGCGGCAACGACGTTCTTCGCCACGTAGCGTCCGGCATACGCTGCGGACCGGTCCACCTTCGACGGATCCTTGCCGGAGAACGCACCACCGCCGTGGCGGGCCGCGCCGCCGTAGGTGTCGACGATGATCTTGCGGCCGGTGAGGCCGCAGTCGCCGTGCGGACCGCCGACCACGAAACGGCCGGTCGGGTTGATGAGGTAGCGGATGTCCCCGCGCAGCATCTCCTTCGGGATGACCGGCTTGATGATCTCCTCGATCACCGCCTCGCTCAGCTGCGCATGCGACACTTCGGGCCCGTGCTGGGTAGAGACGACCACCGTGTCGATGGCCACCGGCTTGCCGTCGTGATAGCGGACGGTGAGCTGTGACTTGGCGTCGGGGCGCAGCCACGGCAGACGACCGTCGCGCCGCACCTCGGCCTGGCGCTGCATGATGCGATGGGCGTAGTAGATGGGCAGCGGCATCAGTTGCGGGGTCTCGTCGCACGCGTAGCCGAACATGAGACCCTGGTCGCCGGCGCCCTGATCGAGATCGAGGCCGGAGCCTTCATCGACGCCCTGGGCGATGTCCGGTGACTGCCGGTTGATGGCGGTGAGCACCGCGCAGGACTTGTAGTCGAAGCCGATCTCGGAGGCGTCGTAGCCGATCCTCTGCACCACGTCGCGGGCGATCTGCATGTAGTTGATGTGCCCCTTGGTGGTGATCTCGCCGGAGATGACGACGAGTCCGGTGCTCACGAGCGTTTCGCAAGCCACGCGGCCGCGCGGGTCCTGGGCTAGAATCGCATCCAGCACGCCGTCGGAGATCTGATCGGCAACCTTGTCGGGATGCCCTTCGGAGACGGACTCGGAACTGAAAAGGTATTCGCTCATCGGCTTCGGGGGGGAGTAAGGAAAAAATGGCTGCAGATGATAGCACAGGGGCACCGCGAGTCTTCCCGGGTGGGCTGTGAGCAAACTCCGCGCGGCGGTCATCGGCGTCGGCTATCTCGGCCATTTTCACGCGCAGAAGTACGCGCTGCTCGAAGAGGCCGAACTCGCGGGCGTCGTGGACGCCGATCCGGAGCGGGCGCGCACAATCGCAACGGCGCTGCACACCCGGCCGTACACGGACTACCGTGAGCTTCTTGGCAGCATCGATGTGGCGTCTATCGTGGTGCCGACCGAACACCACCACAGGGTGGCGCAGGACTGTCTCGAAGCGGGCGTGCACATCCTGCTCGAGAAGCCGGTCACCGAGACCCGCACACAGGCCGAGGAACTGATCGCGCTCGCCGAGCGCAAGCGTCTCGTCTTCCAGGTCGGTCATCTGGAGCGCTTCAATCCGGCCGTGGTCGAGGTGCAGCGCCTGCTCGACCGGCCAGTCTTCTTCGAGTCGCATCGCCTGTCGGTGTTCAAGCCGCGCGGCACCGATGTCAACGTGGTCCTCGACCTCATGATCCACGACATCGACATCATCCTGAGCCTCGTGCAGCAGGAGATCCGCGAACTGCGTGCGAGCGGCTACCCGGTGCTGACCGACGAGGTCGACATCGCGAACGCGCGGCTCGAGTTCGCGAACGGCTGTGTGGCCAACGTGACGGCCAGCCGGGTGAGCCAGAAGGCCATGCGCAAGATGCGCATCTTCCAGCACGATGCGTATTTCTCGGTGGACTTTCCCACGAGCAGCATCGACATCGCCCGGCGCAACGGTGCCGAGCGCGACGAGCAGGGTTTTCCGAGGATCTCCGTGGAGGAGCGCAAAACGGCGGAGAAGTCCGACGCCATCCTCGCCGAGATCCAGGCGTTTCTCGACTGCGTGCGCACCGGTGCGACGCCGCCGGTGACCGGTCGCGACGGGCTGCAGGCGCTCGCTGTCGCACTCGATATCAGCCGCGCCATCGGCACCCCGCGCCGCATCGGGGGTTGACGCAACACCGGCGCTCGCCAACACTTCCGGCATCCTTCGTCCCCCTGCCGCAGGAGGCTGCCACCCCATGTCCATCCCGATGCTCGATCTCAAGGCCGAGTACGCGTTGTTTCGCGAAGAACTGCTGGAGCGTCTCGCGGCGACGCTGGAGTCGACCCAGTACATCCTCGGCCCCAACGTTCAGGCTCTGGAAAAGGAGGTGGCGGCCCATATCGGCGTCGCGCACGCGGTGGGCTGCGCGTCCGGTACCGACGCACTGCATCTCGCGCTGCGCGCACTTGGCATCGGCCCGGGCGACGAGGTGATCACCACGCCCTTCACCTTCATCGGCACTTCGGAGGCGATTTCCTACACCGGTGCCACCCCCGTCTTCGTGGATATCCAGGAGAACACCTTCAACATCGACCCGGGGGCGATCGAACGCGCGATCACGCCGCGCACCAGGGCGGTGATGCCGGTG
>JAEUMW010000110.1 GCA_016791345.1 Betaproteobacteria bacterium
CGCGCAGCGCTTCGATCTCCGCGTCGGAGATTCCGAGCAGATCCTTCAGCACCTCGTCGGTGTGCTGGCCGAGCCGCGGCCCGAGATGCTTGATGCGGCCAGGAGTCTTCGAAAGCCGCGGAATGACGTTGGGCACGATCAACTTCTCGCCGAGCGCGGCGTCGTCGATCGAGACGAGATTGCGGCGCGCGTGAAACTGCCGGTCGCCGAAGATGTCCGCGATGTTGTTCAGTGGCACGGCGGGCGCGCCGGTGGCGTTGCACCGTGCGAGCACCTCATCGCGCGGCATCGAGCCGCACCAGTCGCGCACGATCTCGTTCACGTCGGTGCGGCTCGCGATGCGCGCCTTCTGCTCGCCGTACAGGCTGCTCGAAGCAAGCTCCGGTCGACCCATCGCTTCCGCCAGCCGTCCGAACATCTTGTCGGTCGTGCAGGCGATCGCCACCCACCTGCCATCGCGCGTCGGAAAGTGGCCGTAGGGGCAGCCGCTTTCCATGTGTGGTCCGTGCCGCTCCTGCACCGTGCCGTACATCGCGTAGGCAGGCGCCAGCTCGTCCGTGCAGCGGAAGACCGATTCGTAGAGCGCTGCGTCGATGTACTGGCCGCGCCCGGTCTTCTCCTTGTAGCGCAGCGCGAGCAGCACGCCAATGCAGCCGTAGAGGCCGGTGAAATAGTCGCCCAGCGTGGTCGACCCGGCGGTGACCGGCGTGCCCTTGGGCATCCCGGCGAGATAGGTGAGCCCGCCCACCGCGTGGGCGACACGGGCGAAGCCCGGGCGGTCCTTGTACGGACCCGTCTGGCCGTAGCCGGACACGCGCAGCATGATGAGCCCGGGATTGACCGCGTGCAGCACGTCCCAGCCGATGCCCCATTTTTCCATCGTGCCCGGGCGAAAGTTTTCGACCAGCACGTCGGACTTCGCGATCAGATCCTTGAACATCTGCACGCCGTCGGCATGGTGCAGATCGATGGTCACGGACTTCTTGTTGCGCCCCTCGCTCACCCACACCAGCGTGTCCCCGCGCGGACCCGGCGTGCCGAAGTGGCGGCCGGTATCACCGCCGACCGGGTGCTCGATCTTCAGCACTTCGGCACCGAACTCGCCGAGAATGCCGGCGGCGTAAGGCCCGGCGACCACGGTCGCAAGATCGATGACACGGATGCCGCTCAGGGGCAGGTTCTCGGACGATTCGTGATCCATGCGCTCTTCCTCAGATGATGCGCTGCTGGCGCAGGCTGGCGATCTCCTGGGCAGTGAGTTCGAGCAGCTCGCGCATCACCTCGTAGGTCGCCTCGCCCAGACGCGGCCCGAGGTTCGTCACTCGTCCCGGCGTCTCGGAGAGTGTCGGCACCACACCGGGGATCACGACCTTGCCGAGCCCTTCCTCTTCCATCTCGAGCAGATTGCCGCGCGCCCTGAAGTGCGGATCGGCGAAGATGTCGGCGATGCTGTTGAGCTTGCCCACGGGCACTTGCTTGGCAATGCAGCGTTCGAGCAGCTCGTCGCACGTGAGCCCGGCCGCCCACTCGTTGACGATCGCGATCACCGCGGCGCTTGCCGCAAGCCGCTTGCGCTGCTCGCCGTAGAGCGTGCTGGAGGCGAGCTCCGGGCGCTCCATTGCCTGCGCGAAGCGCTCGAACATCTTGTCGTTGGTGCAGGCGATCGCAACGTAGTGACCGTCCTTCGTACGGAAGTGACCGTGCGGGACGGCGACGAAGCTGCCCGCGCCTTCGCGTTCGCGTACCTTGCCATACAGGCCGTAGACCGTTGCCATCTCGTCCATCTGCCGGAACACCGCCTCGTAGATACCGACATCGATCACCTGGCCTTCGCCGGTCTTCTCCTTGTGGCGCAGCGCGAGCATGATGCCGATGACGCCGTAGAGGCTCGAGATGTAGTCACCGAGCGGCGCGATGCCCGGCACCACCGGGGTCTCGTTGGGGTATCCGGCGAGGTAGGACAAGCCGCCGAAGCCGTGCGCGAGATGGGCGAAACCGGGGCGGCGGCGGTAGGGTCCGGTCTGCCCGTAGCCCGATACTCGCAGCATGATGAGGCCCGGATTGGCGGCCGAGAGCTCATTCCAGCCGAGGCCCCATTCCTCCATCGTGCCGGGGCGGAAGTTCTCGACCAGCACGTCCGACTTCGACACGAGCTTGACGAACAGCTCGACGCCCTTGGGCCGCCGCAGATCGATCGTGACCGACTTCTTGTTGCGCGCTTCCGAGAGCCACGCGAGCGTCGCGTCGTGGCGCTTGGTCGCGGTGCCGAAGCGGCGCATGGGATCGCCACCGATCGGGTACTCGACCTTGAGCACCTCGGCCCCGTATTCGCCCATGATCGAGGCCGCGTAGGGACCCGCGAGAAAGGTGCCGACATCGATCACGCGAATGCCTGATAGCGGCAGCGGTTTCGTGGTGTCGTCGTTCGAGTGTGCGGACGCGGGTGCCGCCGTGTCGGGGTTGTCGGTCCCCTCCCCAGTTGGGACCGCGCCCTGATCGCTGCCGTTGGCTGACATCTTGTAATCCCTGTTCGCGCCGCATCGATGAGCCGGGCGACGCGCTCCGCTGGCAGAATAGCGCAAATCCAAGGCCGGGAGCGGAAAATGAACGCGATCCTGAAGGGGCTTCGCATCGTCGAGGGCGCTGCGTTCGTCGCGGCGCCGCTGTGCGGCATGACACTGGCGCAGCAGGGCGCGGACGTGATCCGGTTCGATCCGCTCGAAGGCGGGCTCGATGCGCGACGCTGGCCGGTGACGGCGGGCGGCAAGAGCCTCTACTGGGCCGGCCTCAACAAGGGCAAGCGTTCGCTCGCAGTCGACACCCGCAGCGCCGAGGGCCGCGAGCTGATCGCTGCGCTGATAACGGCGCCCGGTGAAGGCAACGGCATCTTTCTCACCAATTTTCCCACCTCCGGCTGGCTCGGGTACGACGCGCTGCGCGAACGACGCAGCGATCTCATCATGATGAACGTGACTGGCAATCCGGACGGCAGCTCTGCGGTGGATTACACAGTCAACTGCGCGCTGGGCTTTCCGTTCGTGACTGGCCCTGCGCACGGTGTTGCGGCAGTGAACCCGGTCAACCACGTGCTGCCCGCGTGGGACGCAATCGCCGGTGTGACTGCGGCGCTCGGCATCCTGGCGGCGGAGCGGCACCGGCGCCTCACGGGGGAAGGACAGCTCGTCAAGCTGCCGCTCGCGGACGTGGCGTTCGCGATGACGGGCAATCTCGGTTACATCGCGGAAGTGCAGGTGAACGGGACCGAGCGGCGCTCGTCCGGCAATTATCTGTACGGCGCTTACGGCTGCGAATTCGAGACCGCGGACGATCGCTTCGTTTACGTGGCTGCAATCACCCGGCGGCAATGGGACGAGCTCTCGAAAACGACCGGCCTGGCCGACAAGCTCGCGGCGCTCGGGTTGCTGCTCGGGGTCGATCTCGCGCAAGAGGGTGAGCGCTTCCAGGCACGGGAGGCGATCACGGCGGTGCTCGCGCCCTGGTTCCGGCAGCGCACCGTCGCCTTGATCACTGAGGTTTTTCATGGCACCGGGGTGTGCTGGGGACCGTACCGGACCTTCGCGCAGATGGTGGCCGAGGATGCGCGCTGCTCGACCGCCAATCCGCTCTTCTCGATGATCGAGCAGCCCGGCATCGGCACGTATCTGGTGCCAGGGTCACCGCTGCAGTTCGCCGCCGCCGCGCGTGACGTGCCGCGGCGCGCGCCCGTGCTCGGCGAGCATACCGACGAGATTCTGGCCGACGTGCTCGGCATGTCGTCGGGCCGTATCGGTGAGTTGCGCGATGCGCGTGTCGTGGCCGGTCCGATCGAACTCGGGTAGACCGCGATGAACCTCGACTACCGCGACTGGATCGGAAAGACGGAAGAAACGCAGGAGGCGATCACGCTTGCCCCAGCGCTGGCGGCAGCGGCGGTCTTCGACGATACGAGCACTCGCTTTGCAAGCGGTGTCCACCTCCCCCCACTCTGGCACTGGTTCTATTTCCTGCCGAAGGTGCCGCAGTCGCGGCTCGGCGCCGACGGCCATCCCAAGCGCGGCGGCTTCATGCCGCCGATCGATCTGCCGCGCCGCATGTTCGCGGGC
>JAEUMW010000111.1 GCA_016791345.1 Betaproteobacteria bacterium
CTCGCCCTCGATCCACACGTGTTCGAGATCGGCGACCGTGAACATCGCGTCCGCAGGCTGTACCACCTGGCCCTGGTTGATCTGCCGATCGATCACGCTGCCGGACATCGTCGCGTTCACGGCGGCCACCGAGTCGATCTCACGGGTGCGCTTCACGCCGTCGATCGCCCCGGGCGACATGCCCATGAGCCGCAACTGGTCGCGTGCAGCCTTCATTGCCACCTCTGCGGAAAAGAGCTCGTTCTCCCTGCGCTGCAGTTCCGCACTGCCGATCACGTCTGCCGCGAGCAGCTGCTTGGCGCGCTCCACCGCACGCGTCTTGAGTTCGACGTCCGCGACGGCGGTCAGAAACTGCATCTGCCCATTGGCAAGCTCGGTGCTGTTCAGTATCGCCAGCGTCTGCCCCGCCTTCACCTCGTCGCCGCGAAAGGCGAGCACCTTCGTGATGCGTCCCGTCACCGAGGAGCCGATGCGCGCGACGCGCCGCTCGTCGAGCCCCACGCTGCCCGGCACCCGCAGTTCCTCGCTCACTTCCTCGCGGCCGATGGTGCCCACCTTCACCCGCGCCGCGAGCGTCTCGTCGACGACGATGACATTCGGATCGAGGGCGACAGCGGCGACTTTCTGGACGTCCTTCTTCTCGCCGCAGCCGGAGAGCAGCACGGCCAGCGCCAGCAACACGCCGAGATGTCTTGAGCAATTCATCGAGCAGTTCCGGAAGTGAGATAGTCACGGCCCGTCAGGCGCTCGATCTCGATGATCGAATAGGCGAGCTCGTAGCGGGCGTTGAGATAGTCCTGGCGCACCGCACGGTAGGTACGCTGGGCATCGAGGTATTCGATGATGCCGCGCTCACCGAAGCGATAGGCTGCCTCGGCGGCCTCGAGGGTGCGCTGCGCGCGTTCGAGCAGTCCGCTTTCGAACGTCTCGACCTGCTGACGCGCCACCAGCAGGCGACCATACGCAGCGTCCACTTCACGCGCCAGCGCGAACTCGCGCGCACGCAGTTGCGCGTCCGCGACCTTGAGTTCGGCCAACGCCTCCGCGATCTGTCCCTCACGCTGATTGAAGAGCGGGATCGGCAGGGAGAGCCCGAACCGGGTGACCTCCTTGTCCGGTTCCTGCACGTAGCCCGCCTGCAGCGTCGGCGCCGGCAAACGCAGATCGCGCTCGAGTTGCAGCCGGTTGCGCGCACGCTCCTGCTCCGCCTGCGCCTGCTGAATCTGCGGATTGTCGCGCGCGATCTCGTCGCGCAGACGGTCGAGCGGCGGCAGCGCACCCAGGCCCGCGAGCGTGCCGTGGACCGCGTAGGGCTCCGCCGGCGGAATTCCGATGACATTGGCGAGCGCGAGCTTCGCCTGTGTCACCCGTACCGCCGCGGCATCGCGTGCGCGCTGCGCGTTGAGCACTTCGGTCTCCGTGCGCACGAGGTCGAGGCGCGGGGATTCACCGAGCTTGGCGCGCAGGCCGACGCGATCACGAATCTCCTCCAGGAGCTTGAGGTCTTCGTCGGCGATGACGAGCTGCTCCTGCCGCTGCAGCACCTCGTAGAAGTTGCTGCTGACCTGTGCGAGAAGCTGCGCGCGGAATGCGGCCGACCCGGCCTCCACTGACCCCAGATTGGCCTCCGCGGTCCGCCGCCGCGATTCGCGCACGGACGGGTACTCGATCGGCTGTGCAACCCCGACGCCCCAGGCCGTGCCGGAAAGCGTGCCGGAATTGTTGCGCGGCCGCTGCGGACCGACGTTCGCGTCGAGCGATGGATTCGGGTACTGGCGCGCGGTCACGATACCGGCACGGGCCGCCTCTTCACGGCCCAGATTGGCGGCGACCCCTGGGTTCCTCTCCTCCGCGAGTGCGATCGCATCGTCGAGCGTGATGACGCGTTCCGCGCGCGCGAAGGTCGTGGCAAGAGTGCCCCAGATGAACGCCAGCAGCAGAAGCCACGAGGTGTGGCAGCGTGCGTCCGTGAGGTGTGCAGGGCAAATCTTCTTCGCACTGCGAACTGGAGAAATCATGCGTTTCCGCGAGAAAGGAGCAGGGACTCAGTGGGCGCCGGGGATGATTGATGCGCAGTGAATCGGGCCGCCGGTGACGAGCGGCTCGGACAACGATCCCGTGAAAAAATTCCGCTGCAGAGCATTGGATGCCATGGCACAACCGGAAGCGGTCACAGCCGCTATGCTGAAGACGGCGGTCCGCCCGCAGGAGATTGAAGCGATTCAGTCGTCGATGGCGCTGCCGGTCCCGGCATGGATGCGAGCAGCTGTTCACCCTCCGTCTCGAGGTACTCGAAGAAGGTTTGCGCAACTACCGACAGCTGCTTGCCGCGCGGAAACACCACGAACCAGGAGCGCTCGATGGGAAACCCTTCGACGTCGAGAATGGCAAGTTGCGCATGCGTCATTCCCTGCGTCAACGCGTGCAGCGACATGACGGCCACACCGAGCCCCCCCGCCACCGCCTGCTTGATCGCTTCGTTGCTGCCAAGCTCCATGCGCGGATGCACTTCGGCCCCGTGGTCGGCGAAATAGCGCTCGACCACGGAACGCGTTCCCGAACCGCGTTCGCGCAGGATGAGCGGTTCCTTCTGCAGACGCGAGAACGCGATGCGCTTCTCGCGCACAAGCGGGTGATCGATCGGTGCCAGCACGACGAGCGGATTCGCGAGGAAGGGGTGCACCTCGACCTCCAGGCCCTGCGGCGGCACCCCCATGATGTATAGATCGTCCTCGTTCGCGACGAGACGCGCCAGCACGCTGTCGCGGTTGGCGACATCGAGCGCGACGTCGATGCCCGGATAACGCCTGAGAAAAGGGCCGAGCAGTCGCGGGACGAAATACTTGGCCGTGGTGACGACGGCCAGTCGCAAACGTCCCTGCTTCATGCCTTTCAGATCCGCGAGGGTCATTTCGAACTGCGCCCACGTCGCGAAGATGTGAGCGCACGTTGCGTAGAGCTGACGACCCGCCTCGGTGAGAAAGATCTTCCTTCCGACCTGCTCGAAGAGCGGCAACCCCACGGCATCGGCAAGCTGCTTGACCAGCACCGACACCGTCGGTTGCGCGACGTGCAGTTCCTCGGCCGCGCGCGTGAAACTTGCGCAACGGGCGACGGTCTCGAAAGCACGTAGCTGGCGAAACGTGAAGTGCAAGAAAGGCCCCATAGGTAATCCACTATGGAATGTATCCGAACAGTTCATTTCAGTAAATGCAGAATCAGCCGTACCATTCAGGCGTCGGCTCAGCCAGAAGCTGGCGGGCGTTCTTCCAGAAACTCTCAAGAGGAGACAAGTCGTGTTTCAAGCCGTTGAATATGTTTGGGGGAAAGGTGTTCGCGTAGCCAGTCCGCAGTTCCTGCGCCAAGTGTCGTTCGGCTCTTCGCGGGAACGGGACGAGTGGGTCAGGAACGGCAGTCCGTTCGTGAACGCCCCCGGGTACCGCGAGCCGCTGCAGGAGGTATCCCGCGCCTAGGCCTGCTTTACGGGCGTCCGCCCGCCCGCAGCGGTGCGTCGTCCATTCCCCGCCCGTTGCCAGTGTTCGATGGGACGGAGACTTGACTGGCTTCCCCTCCCTTGACCGTCCCGCCGAGCTTGCCCATGTGCCGGGCGCGGTCGTAATGTTTGCTGCACCGCGGTAAACTCGCGGTTTTACCGCAAGGCCGCCGCGCGCCGGAAAACGGCGCCCGCCAGCAACAGCATGCCCGCCCGCCTGAGGGAGATCCCCTACAACTACACGTCGTTTTCCGATCGCGAGATCGTGATCCGCCTGCTCGGACACGACGTGTGGGACCTCCTCAACGCCCTGCGCGAGAGTCGGCGCACGGGGCGCTCCGCGCGCATGCTGTACGAAGTCCTGGGCGACATCTGGGTCGTCTCGCGCAATCCCTACCTCGAAGACGATCTGCTCGGCAACCCGCCCCGGCGCGCAATGCTGGTCGAGGCACTGCGTCATCGTCTGCGCGAGATAGGCAAGCGCCACGTCCAGAGCGACCCGCGCGTCGAGCAGTTGCTCGACGCTGCACGCCAGGCGGTGAACACGTTCGAGCGCGGCTTCGGGGAGGTCGCAACGAGGCGGCGCGAGGTGGTGCGCCATCTCGCACGCGTCACTCGCCGCGACAACATTCAGTTCGACGGCCTGGCGCGCGTCTCGCACGTCACCGACGCCACCGACTGGCGCGTCGAGTATCCCTTCGTCGTCATCCACCCCGACACGGAGGCCGAAGTCGCACCCATCGTGCGCGCCTGCATCAAGCTCGGCCTCACGATCATTCCACGCGGCGGCGGAACCGGCTACACCGGCGGCGCCGTACCCCTGACCAGGTACTCCGCCGTCATCAACACTGAGAAGCTCGACCACCTCGGGGCGGTCGAGGTCGTGCCATTGCCCGGCGTCGCACAGCCTGTGTCGACCATTGTATGCGGTGCAGGTGTCGTCACGCGGCGCGTCATGGAGCGCGCGGAGGCCGCGGGGCTCGTGTTCGCAGTCGATCCGACCTCGGCCGATGCGTCGTGCATCGGTGGCAACGTCGCCATGAACGCGGGCGGCAAGAAGGCGGTGTTGTGGGGAACGGCGCTCGACAACCTCGCCTCCTGGCGCATGGTCACGCCAGATGCCGAATGGATCGAGGTGACGCGTCTGGATCACAACCTCGGCAAGATCCACGACGCGCCGACCGCCCGTTTCCGCATCCAGCGCTTCGAACGCGACGGCAAGAGTCCGCACGGCGCGGCCGAGATCCTCGATATTCCCGGGACGCGCTTCCGCAAGACCGGGCTCGGCAAGGACGTCACCGACAAGTTTCTGGCGGGATTGCCGGGCATCCAGAAGGAAGGGTGTGATGGCATCATCACCTCCGCACGCTTCATCCTGCACCGCATGCCCAAGCATACGCGCACCGTCTGCCTCGAGTTCTACGGCCAGGCGCGCGATGCCGTGCCCTCCATCGTCGAGATCAAGAAATACCTCGACCAGCGTCCGGGGGGTGCCACCCTGGCCGGCCTGGAACACCTCGACGACCGCTATTTGAAGGCGGTCGGCTATGCGACCAAGTCCCGTCGCGCCTGTCTGCCGAAGATGGTGCTGCTGGCGGACATCGTCGGTGAGGACGACGCAGCCGTCGGCGCGGCGGCCTCACACGTCGTGCGCATCGCCAACGCCCGCTCTGGCGAGGGGTTCATCGCGGTAAGCGCCGAGGCCCGCCGCAAGTTCTGGCTCGACCGCGCGCGCACCGCGGCCATCGCCAAGCACACCAACGCCTTCAAAATCAACGAGGACGTGGTCATCCCCCTCGCCCGCATGGGCGACTACACCGACGGCATCGAGCGCATCAACATCGAGCTCTCCATCCGCAACAAGCTCGCGCTGCTGGAGGCGCTGGCCGGGCTTTTCGCAGGCGAATTGCCGCTGGCTCAGGACGACGTGCGGATCGATGCGCCGGAGCTTCTGGAAAAGCGCGTCGACCAGGCGAACGAGCTCCTGCTCGCCGCGCACGTGCGCTGGCAGGCGCTGCTCGACAACCTCGACGCGCCGTGCGAGCGTTTTTTCTCCGAGCACGCGAAACACTTCGGCGACCAGGCGACAGCCCTTGCGCGCCACCCAGGCACGGTGTTCTCGATTCTGCAGGACCGCACGCTGCGCGTGTCGTGGAAGCAGGAGGTGCGTGCGCCGCTGCGCGACATCTTCATGGGACGCGCTTTCGCACCGACGCTGGAGGCCTGCGATGCGCTCCACCGCAGCGTGCTCAAGCGCCGCGTGTTCGTCGCGCTGCACATGCACGCCGGCGACGGCAACGTGCACACGAACATTCCCGTCAACTCCGACGACTACGGCATGCTGCAGGAGGCCAACGCAGCCGTCGCGCGGATCATGCGCCTTGCGCGCAGCCTCGACGGTGTGATCTCGGGCGAGCACGGCATCGGCATCACCAAGCTCGAGTATCTGGAACCTGCGGAACTCGCGGACTTCGTCGCCTACAAGCAGAAGGTAGATCCCGAAGGACGCTTCAACCGCGGCAAGCTCTTGCCGTCAGCGGATCTACGCAACGCCTACACGCCGTCATTCAATCTGCTCGGCGCCGAATCCCTGATCCTCGAGCAGTCCGAGATCGGACACATCTCGGATTCGATCAAGGACTGCCTGCGCTGCGGAAAGTGCAAGCCGGTGTGCTCGACCCACGTGCCGCGCGCCAACTTGCTCTACAGCCCGCGCAACAAGGTGCTCGCCACCTCGCTCCTGATCGAGGCGTTCCTGTACGAGGAGCAGACGCGACGCGGCGTATCGCTCGCGCACTTCGCGGAGTTCGGCGACGTCGCCGATCATTGCACCGTTTGCCACAAGTGCGTCGCCCCCTGTCCGGTCGACATCGATTTTGGCGACGTGTCGATCGCGATGCGCAATTTCCTCCGCCGTCACGGCAAGCGGCGGACGAACCTGGGCGCACGCGCATCGATGTTCTTCCTCAATGCGACCGACCCGGCGACCATCAAGCTCGCGAAGAAGGTGATCATCGACTGGGGCTACCGCGCCCAGCGCATTGCGTACGACCTCGGACGCCGCCTCCGGCTCGTCAACGGCCAGACGCGCCATCCGCCGGCCACCGTCCGGCGCCCGCCGATCAAGGCACAGGTCATTCACTTCATCAACAAGCCGATGCCGGCTGGCGTACCCAAGCGCACCGCGCGTGCGCTGCTCGACATCGAGGACAAGACGATCGTCCCCGTCATCCGCGATCCGCACAAGGCAAACGATGACGCGGACGCCGTGTTCTACTTCCCGGGCTGCGGCTCGGAGCGTCTTTTCAGCCAGGTCGGTCTCGCGACGCAGGCGCTCCTCTTCCACATCGGCGCCGTCACCGTGCTGCCGCCCGGCTATCTGTGCTGCGGATATCCGCAGACCGCGGCGGGGCAGGCAGTGAAGGGACAGGCGATCACGACGGCGAATCGGGTGCTGTTCCACCGCGTTGCGAACACGCTCAACTACCTCGACATCAAGACCGTCATCGTGTCCTGCGGCACCTGCATGGACCAGTTGCTCAAGTACGAATTCGACCGCATCTTCCCCGGCTGCCGCCTGCTCGACATCCACGAGTACCTGCTCGAACAGGGACTCAAGCTCGAAGGGGTCGAGGGTGTGCGCTACATGTACCACGACCCCTGTCACTCGCCGATGAAGACCTATCAGCCGCTCAAGGTGGTCAATGCACTGATGGGAAGCGAGGTGCCGCTCAACGATCGCTGCTGCGGGGAGTCCGGCACGCTTGCGGTGACGCGCCCCGACATCTCGACGCAGGTTCGCTTCCGCAAGCAGGAAGAAATGGAAAAGGGTGCTGCAGCACTGCGCGAAGACGGCTTCAGCGGGCAGGTGAAAATCCTCACGTCCTGTCCGTCATGCCTGCAGGGGTTGTCGCGCTACGACAACGACGCCGGAACCCAGGCCGATTACGTCGTGGTCGAGATGGCGAAGCACGTGCTCGGTGAGAACTGGATGAGCGACTACGTGGCCAAGGCCAACAACGGGGGAATCGAGCGGGTGCTGCTGTAGTAGGCTGTTCCGGGGCGGCGCGATCGCCCGCTGACAGCCAAAGGAGAGAGACCATGCCGCTCGTTACCCTCACGGTTCGTAGACCCAAGTCCAGCGCATTCAAGAGTACCGTCCTCGACGCGGTTCATGCGGCTCTCGTCGGCGCGGGTGTGCCGGTGACCGACAAGTTTCAGCGCGTCATCGAACTCGACGCGGACGACTTCCGTTTCGATCCGACCTATCCCGATCTCGCGTCGGCGCGCGGTGACGACTTCGCCCTCATCGAGATCCTCTGGTCGGTGGGGCGCAGCGTGAAGGTGAAGAAGAAGTTTCTCGAGCAACTCATGGGTGACCTGTCGGCCGCCGGGCTCGATCCCGAGCACGTGATGGTCTGCTTAAAGGAAACCGCCTGGGAGAACTGGTCATTCGGGGGTGGTCGGCTGCTTCATACCTGAGCAGGCTATCGACCGACCTCACGCGTACTCGGCGATTGACCGTAAGACACGCAAGCCGGCGCTCACGGGTGCTAGGCAAACACGATCATGTCGCAAAGACTGGCTGGCACGAAGGCCGTAACGTCGCAAACAAATGTGAGCAGTAATGTCATGGCCTGGCCAAAGAGAGCGACGCATCGTGAATAGAGCGCGTTGAGCTCGCCGAGCCGTTCCGGCGCCAAGTCGAGGTTCTGCTGCTCCGACGCCGTGGTTGCCGTGCTCGCAGCGACGATGCGGTCGAATTTGTGTGAAGACAGCGGGTCACCGACACCGGCTTCCATGGCCACCTGCGGGCGTCGATAGCTGTTCGTCAGTGGCGGGTTCAATCCGAGTCGACCGCCGATGCGGGCAAGTTCACCGTCGGGATCCGCTGTCAGCGCCTCGTGCGAGATGCCCGCGCGCCGCGCAGGTGCGAAGCGCTGCCAGAGTTCCAACATCGTCCACAGGCGCTCGGTGTAGTAGCGTGCCGCCTGGTCATCGGAGCCATACTTGTCGGAGCCGATTGCCTGGTACAGCCTGCGGATGGAAGGGATGGTCTCGGCCGGACTGCGGACCATGAAGATCGCGCGGGCTCGGAAGAATTGCGGACCGGATTCCACGTCGAAATAGGAATGCAGAATCTTGTCGAAGAGATGCCGCGCTCGCGGCTTCCAGTGGCCGCGTCGCCACTGCTTCAGCACCAGCCAGCCGAGTGCTCCGGGTTGCCAGTGCCGGATGTGCGACTCTCCGTAGCCCGAGATGTCGTCGCGACTGCACAGCACGTTCGAAAGCGCAGTCGATCCGCAGCGCATATGGCCGATAATGAAGATCGCGCGTTCGTAGCGACATTGCGGATTGACGCTCGCCACGGACGTGGCGAGACATCGCCGCATGGGACTCATCTTCCGGTACTTGCTGCTCGACAGGGTTCCGGGCACTCGCCCCGAAGGAGCATTCTGGCGAAGATCGAGATGAGTCCGTAAGGTTTCCATGGCTTCCCTCCCGCTAACCAGCGCCTGAGCGCGAAACCCGTCGGAACGGCGGACGCAGACGCTGCGACCACTGCAGCGGCTCCGCCGGCTGCAGCACCCGCCCATCGGAGCGGGGCAGCATCAAGCGCGAGAAAATCGGTCGCAGCCACCGCCCCACGCTGCGGTAATGACGCTCGAACGCCATATACACTGCCCAGGCCACGAGCTGCGCCGTCACGACTCCGAGCGCGATCGACAGCGGCTTCGGAAGCGACCGGGTGAACTCGAACATGAGCACGAGTATCGTGTTGTGCGTCAGGTAGAGGCTGTAGCTGTACGACGCGAAGAAGTTCGCCGGACCGGCGACCCACCGCGAAACCCGATCCACGCGGTTCAAGACAATCAGCACCCCGAACATGACGATGCCGATCAGCACGGCGATCTGGAGATTGTAGGGTTCGAATCCCGAAGTCTTGATGCGTGCGGTGAGCGCAACCGCGCCGCAGCCGATCAGGCAGACGGCGAGAAGTCGCCAGCGAACTTTGGCATCGGCGGCCGCGAGCCGCGCAAGAAGATAGGCGGCAATCGCGCCCACCATCCACACGAGTGTGAGCGCCTCCCCTCCCCCTGCCACGCAGTTCCACAGGAGCACCGGAAGGCTGACGATCGTCAAACCCCAGAGACACCCGCGACGGATCCGCTCACCCCGCAGCACGCAGAAGAAGCCCAGACCGACAGCCGCGTAAAGCCAGAACTCGACTGCCACCGTCCAGAACGGTTCAGCTGTGTTGTACGGACGGATTCTCCACCAGGTGTCGACATGCGCGATGTCCAATGCCTGGAAAAACGGATGGTCGTGGAGCATCAGAAGATTGCCGACGAATGCCGCCAGACCGCGATTCAGACCCGCGCCGCCGAAGTGGGACTCGATGAAAGCCGCATTCAACAACACGACGAGGACGAGCACCGGGACGAAAGGCGTCATGATCCGCGCCACACGATCGGCAAGAAACGCCGGCAGGCCCGGACCGGGCGACGCCGCCCGATTGAGCATCGACTGCGTGATGAGAAAGCCTGACAGGAGGAAGAAGATCACGACGCCCAGGCTGCCGCCGCGATACACGTACTGGTTCGGAAACTACAGCAGCAGGACGTGGGCACCGACCACCAGATTGGCCGCGACCGCCCGCAGTGCGTCGAGGTAGGTGGAGGCCGGCGCCGAAATGCTGGCTGTCGGCAGCTGCACAGGATTAGTGGACATTCAGCTTCTCCAGCACGGGTTGCAGTGCTTCATGCCATTTCGAATATCCAGCGGCGTTCAGGTGAAGCTGGTCGGCTTGGAAATATTGCTCGTCCGGAGTCCCATCGCTGGTGACGAACAGGCTCTGGAGGTCAAGCACCTGCACGTTCCTGCGCGAATTCCCCACGGCTTCGATTTTCCGGTTGAGGTCGTCGAGGGCACCGGGCTTGACTGGCGCCTTGGGGTTGTTCCGGGGTGGCAGCGTGCAGAGAATCACCGGCACCGTGTTACCGGATTGCGCGACGGCGTCGAGGATGAGACCGATGTTCGTCGCCGTGTCCTGCGGGTTCTGCTGCGCGCTCAGGTCGTTGGTGCCGATCAACAGCACCACCGCCTGCGGATGCAGATCGAGAACGTCTTCCTTCCAGCGGAACAGAAGTCCGCGACTCACGTCCCCCCCGATTCCGCGATTGGCGGTTTTCATGCCCGGAAAGTCATGGTCCAGTGTCTTCCACCCACCGACCAGGGAGTCACCGGCGAACACCACTGCGTGCTGCTTTTCCGTGCGCTGACGCCAGAACGCCTCACGGTTCTGCGACATCCAGCCGAAGACGCGAATGGCCCCTTTTCCCGGCCAGTCCGTGGGATCCTTCGGGTACGGCGAGGGGCCGTCGACAGCGGGCAGCGCTGCTGCCGCGGCGTCGCCCACTGCAGGATCGTCGGCCAGCGCGTTGCCGGCACCCAGCCACAACGCGAGGGCAAGAGCGAAGACTAAGTGACCCATGCGGCGCCTGGATCGCTAGTGCTCGAAAGCAATGGTGGGAATATCGACGAGCGACGTGTCGTAGATCGCCTTAATCTTCCCGTATGAGTTGTCCAGGTAGGTGACCGGACATCCAACCAGCGCTGCCGCGATGCCAACGTGCAGCCGATCGGTGCGCACGGCCTTTGCGCGCTGAACAAAGTTCAGCATATCCCGCGCGATGAACTCGGCTTCGCTTCGTGGTCGGAAGTTCGACCCATACAGATCGCTGATGTCCCAACTCGCGTCACCCCGGTTGGGTGAGGTGGCCTCTTTGTCCGTGCGCAGGATGTCGAGTCGGCCGTTATCAGGGATCTGCAGTCTCGACAATGCGTGCCGCCATCGGCAGTAACGCACGCCCTGCCCTTTCACGACCGACTCCGCTCGCAGAGTCATCGCTCGCAGGAATCTGGCACGCACGGACGGCAGCGAGCAACGCGCCGTGACGGCTTCGACATCGAGACGCAGCGCCAAGTCTGGCGCCATCAATACACGGGCATTGCGGGCCGTCGCGCGGGCGTGCGCAAACGAAGCCGAATCACGGCACACGATCGTGAACCGCGGATCCAGTCGCTGCAGGAGTTCTTCGTGACCTCGAACTGAGTTCGACAACACTATGGCGGCACGTACGTTGACGTCGAGGCAGCGCTCGATGAAGCGTGCGCATGTTGGATACTCCGGCACGAGCGCACCTCCACCACCATAGATGGCCACGTCCCGCGCACCGATCCCCTCGATGCGTGTCACCCGCGGCGACAGTTTCAGCGCATCGAAGAGCTGCCACGTCGCAGCGGCAATGAGCGCATCGCCGGGATTGCCAGGGTTCGGAACGAACTTGATGGGGCCGCCCAGCCTGCCGACGTCTTCCAGGCTTAGCACCAGTTCGTCCCAGCCTTCGGTTATGAGCACACGAACTCCCGCTGCGACGTCGCTCGCGGCTTTGCGATGGATCGCCGGGGTGTCGCGTGGCGAATCTGCGCCGCGTTCATCTAATGCATCCGTGCGATGGAAAGGGCCGCCATGAACTGCCTGAGACGCTTAGGCCGCGTGGACGGCACGAATCGCCACTGCAGCATCCTGGCGGCCGCCGACTGCGGCGCCAGGCAAACGAAAGCGAGCCACGCAAGCATGGCAGAGCGGCTCGCCAGCGAATGCCCCTGAGGCACGCTCACGGCCCGCGCGGCATCGGCAAGAATGGAGCCCCCCGAATCGCCCCGCACCGGGTGATCGGTCGGCGCCAGACGCCAGGATGCAGCCCGATAGGCAAGGGATGCGAGGTCGCGGGCGAAAGCATCGTCGCGTGCAGCAAGGCCCACTGAACGCGCCACGGACGCGCCATAGTGGAAGCGACGCCGGGCACGCAACCATTCGCGAGCGAAGCGAGTCGCATCCAGAGCGAGCATCGCGCCGTCGTTGCGACCATGAACGCGGTAGCTCACGAGCGGCTGCGCAATGGTAACGACATCTCCCAGGAGAGGTGCCGCTGCCAGCAGCGCCGAGTCGGCGAATCGGTCGACGGTGTCGACGTCGCACATCACCTGGTCAAGAAACCACCGCGCGTATGCATTTCCGGAGCCCGGCGGTGTCGGATACGCGTTGGCCTTCAATGCCCACTGCCTCGTCTGCGCGGGAGATGGCACGTGGTAATACTGAGGAAACACGGAACCCAGCTCTTTGCCCGTCGCGTCGATCGTCTTCATCTGAAACTGCACCTTGCTCACGCGTGCGTTCCAGTGCGGCGCCATGACCCTGATCAATTGCGGGTCCAGGAGGTCGTC
>JAEUMW010000112.1 GCA_016791345.1 Betaproteobacteria bacterium
GCGAACGCGAGATGGGAAAGCGCCGCGCCGTAAATGTCGGCGGTATCGAGCTCCGCCAGGTCGTCCGGATCCACCTGCCGGTAGTACTCGGCCAGAAAGCGTTCGGTGGCCGCCTGGTCGTCTCCTGGAACCTTCGCGCGCACCAGTGCGCCCGCAGCCTCCAGGCGCTCGGTCTTGCCCTGCTCCGTCAGCGCCAGCATGTCCCAACCCCTCCGTCGTCGCTCAAGTCGCGGTCTGCAGCCGCTCCAGGGAAGTCTAGCAGGGTTGCCGGATTTTGCCGTGGCGCGGGCGGTGACTGTCGCGATGTGCACAGCACCGCGCCTGGACAAGCACCCTGCGAGCGGTGGGAGTCCACCGGTCGCAGGGCGTGACGCGAACGACGCCGCGGATCCGAGAACGACGGCATTCGCGGCTTCGGGCGAGCGCCTTCAGCGCACCATGCTGGGACGCTTGTTGTCGAACTTCCACCCGGGGATGAGGTATTGCATGGCGGCGGCGTCGTCGCGCGCGCCGAGCGCCTTCTCCCGGTACAGGCGATGGGCCGCCTCCACGTGCTCCATGTCGAGTTCCACCCCCAGTCCCGGTTTCTCGGGAACCTTCACCAGTCCGCCCTCGATCCTGAAGGGCTCCTTCGTCAGTCGCTCGCCGTCCTGCCAGATCCAGTGCGTGTCGATCGCGGTGATCTTGCCGGGGGCGGCGGCGGCGACATGGGTGAACATCGCGAGCGAAACGTCGAAGTGGTTGTTCGAATGCGAACCCCAGGTGAGTCCCCATTCGTGGCACATCTGCGCCACGCGCACCGAACCCTGCATGGTCCAGAAGTGCGGGTCGGCGAGCGGGATGGTGACGGACTGCAGCTGGATGGCGTGGCCCATCTCGCGCCAGTCGGTAGCGATCATGTTGGTGGCAGTCGGCAGCCCGGTGGCGCGGCGGAATTCCGCCATCACCTCACGCCCCGAGTACACGCTTTCGGCACCGCACGGGTCCTCGGCGTAAGCCAGCACGCCGTGCAGGTCGCGCGTGAGCCGCACCGCATCCTTGAGCAGCCAAGCCCCGTTCGGGTCGAGCGTGCAGCGCGCCTGGGGAAAGCGCTCGTGCAGCGCGCGGATCGCCTCGACCTCCTCCTCACCGCGCAGCACGCCGCCCTTCAGCTTGAAATCGTGGAAGCCGTAGCGCGCATGCGCCGCTTCCGCCAGACGCACCACGCCCTCCGGCGTCATCGCGACTTCGTTGCGCAAACGGAACCACTCGTTGTCAGCGTCCGGCTCCGTCCGATAGGGCAGGTCGGTGCGCCTGCGGTCGCCGACATAGAAGAGATAACCCAGCATCTCCACGGCCTCGCGCTGCTGCCCCTCGCCGAGCAAGGCGGCGACGGGGACGCCGAGGAACTGGCCGAGCAGGTCGAGCAGCGCGGCCTCCACGGCCGTCACGGCGTGGATGGTGATGCGCAGGTCGAAGGTCTGCAGCCCGCGCCCGCCGGCGTCGCGGTCCGCGAACTGGCGCCGCATGGCGTTCAGGACCGCGAGCCAGTTGCCGATCGACTGCCCGATGACGAGCGCTCGCGCATCCTCCAGCGTCTGCCGGATCTTCTCGCCGCCGGGGACTTCCCCCACCCCCGTGTTGCCGGCGCTGTCGGTGAGGACGACGATGTTGCGGGTGAAGTACGGGCCATGTGCGCCGGACAGATTCATCAGCATGCTATCGTGGCCGGCGACCGGGACGACGCGCATCGCGGTCACCCGCGGCGTGCTGGATTGAGCTTGAGACATGAGATCCTCCTACTTTGGTGTCGATGGAAATATTCGTCAGAGTGATAACGTGCCGGCGACTCAAGTCACCGGCGCGGGATTGAACAGCGCCAGCGCATTGTGGAGCTGCCATTTCTCGGCCCAGGTTTTCTTGCCGCTCGCCACGTCGAGCATGAGGCGAAACAGTTCCCAGCCCACGTCTTCAATGCTCGCTGCACCATCGGCGATGCGACCCGCGTTGACGTCCATCAGGTCGTGCCAGCGCCGCGCGAGGTCACTGCGCGTGGCGACCTTGATCACCGGACATGACGCAAGCCCGTAAGGCGTGCCGCGACCGGTCGTGAAGACGTGCAGGTTCATGCCGGCGGCAAGCTGCAGCGTGCCGCAGATGAAGTCGCTGGCCGGCGTGGCGGCGTAGACGAGCCCCTTCTGCTGTACCTTGTCGCCGGGCGACACGACGCCGGAGATCGGTGAGGAGCCGGACTTCACGATCGAGCCCATCGCCTTCTCGACGATGTTCGAGAGCCCGCCCTTCTTGTTGCCGGGGGTGGTGTTCGCGCTGCGGTCGACGCTGCCGCGCTTGAGATAGGCGTCGTACCAGGCCATCTCGCGGATGATCGCGTCCGCCACTTCCGCGGTCACGGCGCGCGAGGTGAGTTGGTCGACGCCGTCGCGGACTTCGGTGACCTCGGAAAACATGACGGTGGCGCCGGCCCGCACCAGCAGATCGGTGGCAAAGCCCACGGCCGGGTTTGCCGTCACGCCGGAGAATGCGTCGCTGCCGCCGCACTGCACGCCCACCACCAGGTCGGACGCCGGGCAGGTCTCGCGCCGGCGCGCGTTCAGGCGTTCCAGATGCTGCTTCGCCGAGCCC
>JAEUMW010000113.1 GCA_016791345.1 Betaproteobacteria bacterium
TCCTGCGCGCTCGCGTCGCAGTGTCGCTGCGAGATCTCCCACGCCCGTGCCTCGATCACGGGGCGGTACTGCTCGACGAGATCATCGCGGCAGCCGCGCCACGCGTCCCAATACGGCTCGGCCTGCGGCCGACCGGCGCGGATCAGCGCGAGCGCCTCATCGTGGCGCAGACCTTCGATGAACGTGAGGAAACCCAGCACGGTGAGCGGCGCACGGTTGATACCCGCCGTGCAATGAACGTAGACGCGGTGACGCGACCGCAGCAGTCGCGCCAGGCCGATGACCGCACCGGGGAGGTGTCGGCGCTGGTCTTCGAGGTCGAAATCGCGCATCGGCGTGTTCCTGAGAATCAGGCCGCGCCGCCCTGCATGGCGCATGTGCTCGTTCAGGTCGATGCGCAGTGCCGACCGGCAATCGTCGCACTGCACGGACAAGAGCGCCGTCGCTCCGGTCCCGGCCTCGATCTCGTCGATGTCGCTTGCGCGGCGCGGGCAGGAGCCGATGACGATGTCGTCGCGCACACGGTTCCAGTTGAGCGTCCACGTCCACATGGTGATCAGCACTGCCCGCCGAAACGCCGATGGCGGGCAAGCATACGCCCGAATGCGTCGCCGCGGAGCATCCGGCGCGAGCACCGGGTCAGCTTCGACCCGGAACGCGAGAGCCCCGGCGCAGCGCAGGCCGCGGGCAACACCACATCTCGGGTTAAACTCGCGTCGTGGCGCTCGGCAACCTCATCATCGTTTCGGCACCTTCGGGCGCCGGAAAGACCACTCTCGTCGCGGCTCTGCTGGAAGCCGATCCCGCGGTGCGCCTGTCGGTCTCGTTCACTACGCGTGCGCCGCGACCGGGCGAGGTCGATGGCCGCGACTACCACTTCGTCTCCGTGCAGACCTTCGAGGCGATGCGCGCGCGCGGCGAGTTGCTGGAAAGCGCCGAAGTGCACGGCAATTTCTACGGTACGTCGCGCACCTGGGTGGCGGAGCGACTTGCCGCCGGCGAGGACATCCTGCTGGAGATCGACTGGCAGGGCGCGGCGCAGGTGCGACATGCGTTCGCGGAAACGATCGGCATCTTCGTCCTGCCGCCCTCGATGGCGGCGCTCGAACAGCGGTTGCACGGACGCGCATCGGACAGCGCCGAGGTCATCGCGCGCAGACTCGCAGCGGCGCGCGAGGAGATCGCCCATGTTGCTGAATTTGATTATGTTATTATTAACGAGCGGTTCGATGATGCGGTCAGTGACTTGATCGGCATCGTGCGGGCCGAGCGCCTGCGCACTGTGAGACAGCTGCGCCGTCATCCGAACCTTCTCGATCAATTCGACTCAAGTTCCATCCATGGCACGCATTACCGTTGACGATGTATTGAAGTACCTCCCGAACCGTTTCGAGCTGACGCTCGCCGCAACGTACCGCGCCCGCCAGCTCGCGAATGGCGCCACACCGATGGTAGAGTCGAACAAGGACAAGCCAACGGTGATTGCACTGCGCGAGATGGCACTGGGCAAGGTCGGTCGGGAGATACTCAACCGGGGTCAGACCTGAAGCGTGACCGGCGCGCG
>JAEUMW010000114.1 GCA_016791345.1 Betaproteobacteria bacterium
CTGCTGGCACGGCTTCGCTGAGCGCAAATACAGGTATTGCACCGCAGCATCTGGTTGACAGAAATGGCACTAAAAACCTAAAATAGGGATCTTTTTCGGGCATGCCGGACGATTATCGGGTGAACACTGTTAACCTGATCATCGGCCTGCAAGTCGCGGTAACGCTGGCAGCCGGGCTCATCGTCTGGATCGCGTCCGGAGAAGAGGGGAGCGCCGCCTCGGCGGTATGGGGAGGATCGATCGGTGTTCTCTCGGCCTTGGCCTATGTCCGTGTCATCAGGGCGGCCGAAGGTCAGGGGCCGAACGAGCTGGTTAGGGCGCATTACCTCGCACAGGCGCTCAAGTTTGGCGTAACCACCGCGCTTTTCGGGGCGACTTTCGTGGTTGCGCGGCATGTGGCGCCGCTGCCGTTGTTCTTAACGTACATTGCCACCCTGCTCAGCTATTGGGCCGGACTAATTAGATACCAAAACGAACGATGAGCGCCTCGCACGCACCGGCAAACTCTTCCGAGTACATCGCACACCATCTCACCAATCTGAAGATCGGCACCGGTTTCTGGGCCGTCCACTTCGATACGCTGCTCATCTCCGGCGTGCTCGGGATAGCGGTTTTCGGTCTCATGGCCTACGTCGCACAACGCGCGACGTCCGGCGTGCCTGGCAAGTTGCAGACCTTCATCGAGATGCTCGTCAACATGGTTGACGCGCAGGTGCGCGATACGTTCCACGGCAGAAATGCGCTGATCACGCCACTTGCCATCACCATTTTCGTCTGGGTGTTCGTGATGAACGCCATGGACCTGATTCCGGTGGATTTCCTGCCGCCGGCGGCGCGGGCGCTCGGTGCAGACTACTTCAAGTTCGTTCCGACGACGGATCCCAATCTCACCTTTGCAATGTCGCTCACCGTGTTTGCTCTCATGATCTTCTTCAACCTGAAGGTCAAGGGCGTGGGCGGTTGGCTGCACGAACTTTTCACCACACCGTTCGGCAAGTGGCTGTTTCCGGTGAACCTGTTCTTCCAGGCCGTGGAATATCTCGCCAAGCCCATCTCTCTTTCGCTGCGCTTGTTCGGAAACATGTACGCCGGCGAGATGGTGTTCATCCTCATCGCGCTGCTCGGCGTGTGGCAGGGGGTGCTCGCGTTGCCGTGGGCGATCTTCCACATCCTCATCATCACGCTGCAGGCATTTGTGTTCATGATGCTCACCATCGTCTACATGAGCATGGCGCACGAGAGCCACTAGGACTCTTTTTTCAATCACTGTTGGGTCATCGCAAAGGAGAAAACGTGGAACTGTCTATGGTTTTGGGTAACACCGCGATCGCTGTTGCCATTCTCATCGGTTCGGGTGCGCTGGGCACGGCCATCGGCTTCGGTCTGCTCGGGGGGCGCTTCCTCGAGGGTTCCGCGCGGCAACCTGAAATGATGCCGACCCTGCAGGTGAAGATGTTCATCGTTGCCGGCCTCCTCGACGCCGTTGCCATGATCGGCGTTGGTATTGCGCTCTATCTCCTGTTTGCCAACCCGTTCATCTCCCTCGTCTCGAAGGCGGCTGGCTGACAGTCCCGTTCCGAACGTAGGAGGTCAGCGTGGACATCAATGCGACACTAATCGGTCAGGCGATCTGGTTCGCGATCTTCATCTGGTTCACGATGAAGTTCGTGTGGCCGCCGCTGCAGAAGGCCATCGGCGATCGCCAGAAACAGATCGCGGACGGACTCGCTGCCGCAGAGCGCGGCAAGCACGATCTGGAACTCGCCTCGCACCGCGCCGAGGAGATACTGCGTTCAGCGAAAGTCCAGGCGCAGGAAATCATCGGTCAGGCGGACAAGCGTGCAGCGCAGATCGTCGAGGAAAGCAAGGACGTCGCGAAGCAGGAAGGCGCAAAGCTGGTGGCCGGGGCCCAGGCGGAGATCGAGCGCGAAGTCTCGCGCGCCCGGGAAGCCCTGCGCGCCCAGGTGGCGGCTCTTGCGGTGAGCGGCGCCTCCAGGATCCTCGAGCGCGAAGTGGATCCGAAGGCGCACGCACAGTTGCTGCAGACTCTCGGCGCCGAGCTCTAGGCGAACGTCATGGCTGAACTCACCACCATTGCGCGACCATACGCCGAGGCGGTTTTCGAGCTGGCCAGGCAGGAATCGCAGCTGGGGCCGTGGTCCGAGGCGCTCAAGTTCGCTGCCGCGGTGGCTGGCGACGGCAGCATGAAGGCAATGCTCTCGAGCCCGCGCGTCACGCACGAACAGAAGCTCTCGCTGCTGCTGTCGACGGCCGGCAGCAACATGTCGGAAACCGGCAAGAACCTGCTTCGCCTGCTTCTGAAGAATGGCCGGGCGGAACTCTTGCCGGAGATCAGCAAGCTCTATGACGAGTTGAAGGAGCGCGACGAAGGCGTGGTCGAGGCGGACGTTGCCTCTGCCTTCCCGCTCACCGACGACCAGCTCAAGGCGCTCACCGCCAAGCTGGAGGGTCGGTTCAAAAGCAAGGTCGTTGCTCGTGCCACCGTCGACCCCGCGCTCATTGGCGGTGCCGTGATCCGCGTCGGCGACGAGGTTCTCGATGGTTCCGTACGCGGCAAGCTGGACGCCTTGGCGGCCGCTCTCACGAAATAGGAGTCAACATGCAGCTCAACCCGTCTGAGATCAGCGAGCTCATCAAGAGCCAGATTCAGAAGCTCGACACCGGCGTCGAAGTCCGCACCGAAGGCACCGTGGTTTCCGTCAGCGACGGCATCTGCCGCATCCACGGGCTGGCGGACGTGATGCAGGGCGAGATGCTGGAGTTCCCCGGCAACAGCTTCGGCCTGGCATTGAACCTCGAGCGCGACTCGGTGGGTGCCGTGGTCCTGGGCGACTACGAGCACATCTCCGAAGGTGATGTCGTCAAGTGTACGGGCCGCATTCTGGAAGTGCCGGTCGGTCCCGAACTGATCGGACGCGTCGTCAACCCGATCGGCGAGCCGATCGATGGCAAGGGTCCGGTATCGGCGAAGCTCTCCGATCCGATCGAGAAGATCGCCCCCGGCGTGATCTGGCGGAAGTCCGTGGCGCAACCGGTGCAGTCCGGCCTCAAGGCGATCGACGCCATGGTGCCGATCGGCCGCGGGCAGCGCGAGCTGATCATCGGTGACCGGCAGACGGGCAAGACCGCGGTGGCCATCGACACGATCATCAACCAGAAGGGCAAGGACCTCATCTGCATCTACGTTGCGATCGGGCAGAAAGCCTCCTCGATCATGAACGTGGTGAAGAAGCTGGAGGAACACGGCGCGCTCGACTACACGATCATCGTCGCCGCGTCGGCCTCTGAATCGGCCGCTCTGCAGTACATCGCTCCGTATTCGGGCTGCACGATGGGCGAATACTTCCGCGACCGCGGGCAGGACGCGCTCATCATCTACGATGACCTGACCAAACAGGCGTGGGCCTATCGTCAGATCTCCCTGCTGTTGCGTCGTCCCCCGGGCCGCGAGGCGTATCCGGGCGACGTGTTCTACCTGCACAGCCGGCTCCTGGAGCGTGCGGCTCGCGTCAACGAAGAGTACGTGGAGCGTTTCACGAAGGGCGAGGTCAAGGGCAAGACCGGTTCACTCACGGCGCTGCCGGTGATCGAAACCCAGGCCGGTGACGTGACCGCATTCGTGCCTACGAACGTGATTTCGATCACGGACGGTCAGATCTTCCTGGAAACCGATCTTTTCAACGCCGGTATCCGGCCGGCCATCAACGCCGGTATCTCGGTCTCGCGCGTCGGCGGCGCCGCGCAGACCAAGGTCATCAAGAAGCTGGGCGGTGGAATTCGTCTCGCGCTCGCGCAGTATCGGGAGCTGGCGGCGTTCGCGCAGTTCGCGTCGGACCTGGACGAGGCCACCCGCAAGCAGCTGGAGCGCGGCCGCCTTGCCACGGAACTCATGAAGCAGTCGCAATACGCGCCGCTTTCCGTGGCAGAGCAGGCACTCACCCTCCTGGGGGTGAACCGCGGCTATTACGACGATATCGACGTCAAGAACGCGCTCGCATTCGAAGCGGGACTGCGCGCCTATATCAAGGGCAGCCACGCCGCGCTCTTCGACAAGATCGAGTCGACCAAGGACATGGACGCGGACACGGAGAAGGCGCTGGTCGCGGCCATCGAGGAATTCAAGAAGAACAGCACCTACTGAGGTCTCGCCGATGCCAGGCAGCAAGGAAATCCGCCTCAAGATCCGCAGCGTGCAGAACACGCGGAAGATCACCAAGGCGATGGAGATGGTCGCAGCCTCCAAGATGCGCAAGGCGCAGGACCGGATGCGCGCGGCTCGCCCGTACGGCGAGAAGATGCGCCTGGTCGCGGCGCACATGGCGGGCGCGAACCCGGAGTACCGTCATCCGTTCCTCATCAAGCGTCCCGAAGTGAAGAATATCGGGGTGATCGTCATCACCTCGGACAAAGGGCTTTGCGGCGGTCTCAACACGAACGTGCTGCGGCTTGCCCTGGGGCGCATCAAGGAGCTGGAAGGGAAGAAAGTCGGTGTGCAGGTGTGCGCGATCGGCAACAAGGGGCTCGGCTTCATGCAGCGAATGGGCGCCAATGTCGTGAGCCATGTCGTGGGTCTTGGTGATACGCCGCGTCTCGAGCGGCTCATCGGACCCGTGAAAGTCATGATCGATGCGTTCACCGAGAATCGGATCGACGCCCTGTATTTGCTCTATACGCGGTTCATCAACACGATGAAGCAGGAAGCGTATTTCGAGCAGCTGCTGCCGTTGGACGACAAGCTCCTCGGCGAGGGCGAGAAGCGGCGTGGCCCGTGGGATTACATTTACGAACCCGAAGCCAAGAACGTGGTCGACTCGGTGCTCGTGCGCTACGTCGAGGCGCTGATCTATCAGGCCATTGTCGAGAACTTCGCGTCCGAGCAGAGCGCCCGCATGGTGGCGATGAAGGCGGCCTCCGACAACGCTGCCACGATCATCGACGAGCTGCAGTTGATCTACAACAAGGCCCGGCAGGCTGCGATCACCAAAGAGATCTCGGAGATCGTCGGCGGAGCTGCCGCGATCGCGTCCTAATCATCCAGGCAACAGGAAACGAACATGAACCAACAGGCCAATCCCGTCGCAGCACAGGAAGGCGCCATCGTCCAGTGCATCGGCGCGGTGATCGACGTCGAATTCCCTCCTGGCTCGATGCCGTCGGTATTCGAGGCGCTCTCGCTCGAAGGCTCCGAGCTCACCCTGGAAGTGCAGCAGCAGCTGGGCGACGGCGTGGTGCGCACCATCGCGCTCGGTTCGGCCGAGGGGTTGCGCCGAGGCATGAAGATCAAGCGGACCAACAGCTACATCTCGGTGCCGGTCGGCACCAAGACGCTGGGCCGCATCATGGACGTGCTCGGGCGGCCGATCGATGAGGCTGGGCCCATCGGGGCCGAGAAGGTCATGCCGATCCACCGGCCGGCGCCGAAATTCGAGGAGCTGTCACCGTCGCAGGAATTGCTCGAAACCGGCATCAAGGTGATCGATCTGGTCTGCCCGTTCGCCAAAGGCGGCAAGGTGGGGCTGTTCGGTGGCGCGGGCGTGGGCAAGACAGTGAACATGATGGAGCTCATCCGCAACATCGCCATCGAGCACTCGGGTTACTCGGTCTTCACGGGGGTGGGTGAGCGCACGCGGGAAGGCAACGACGTCTATCACGAGATGAAGGAGTCGAACGTTCTCGACAAGGTGGCGCTGGTGTACGGGCAGATGAACGAACCGCCCGGCAACCGCCTGCGCGTCGCGCTGACCGGCCTCACGATCGCCGAGCAGTTCCGCGACGAAGGGCGTGATGTGCTGCTCTTCATCGACAACATCTACCGCTACACGCTGGCGGGTACCGAGGTCTCGGCGCTGCTCGGCCGCATGCCTTCCGCGGTGGGCTATCAGCCGACCCTGGCGCAGGAAATGGGCGCGCTGCAGGAGCGCATCACCTCGACCAAAGTCGGTTCCATCACGTCCATCCAGGCGGTGTACGTGCCCGCCGACGACCTGACCGATCCGTCGCCGGCGACGACCTTCGGCCACCTCGATGCAACGGTGGTGCTATCGCGTGACATTGCGGCGCTGGGCATCTACCCGGCGGTGGATCCGCTCGACTCCACGTCGCGTCAGCTCGATCCGCACGTGGTGGGCGAAGATCACTACAACGTCGCGCGCACGGTTCAGCAAACACTTCAGCGTTACAAAGAGTTGCGGGACATCATCGCCATTCTCGGCATGGATGAACTCTCCGCCGAGGACAAACTCACCGTGTCCCGCGCGCGCAAGATACAGCGCTTCCTGTCGCAGCCGTTCTTCGTTGCCGAAGTGTTCACCGGTTCCTCCGGCAAGTTCGTTCCGCTCAAGGAAACGATCAAGGGCTTCAAGGGCATCGTCGAAGGCGAGTACGATCATCTGCCAGAGCAGGCTTTCTACATGATCGGCGCCATCGAGGAAGCGGTCGAGAAGGCCAAGACGCTGCAGTGACGGAGCGCTAGCCATGGCAATCACCATGCACGTCGATGTCGTCAGCGCCGAGGAGTCCATCTTCTCAGGCCCGGTCGAGATGCTGGTCGCTCCTGCGGAAGCGGGAGAGATCGGCATCCTGCCGCGCCATACGCCGCTGCTCACGCGCATCCGGCCGGGGGCCGTGCGCCTCAAGTTGCCCATGAAGGATGAGCAGGAACTGGTCTGGGTGTCGGGAGGCATTCTGGAAGTCCAGCCGGACGTCGTCACGGTTCTGGCGGACACGGCCATTCGCGGTCCCGATCTCGACGAAGCCAAGGCCACCGAGGCGAAGAAGCGCGCAGAAGAGGCGCTGAAGGATCGCTCGGCCGAGATCGACTTCGCGAAAGCCGAGGCCGAGCTGGCCGAAGCGATCGCACAGCTTGCCGCCATCCAGAAACTGCGCAAGACGGGGCGCTGACCCCGCGTTCTTTGCAGCAGCGTCCCGCCGCTCAACGGCTCTGTTGGCGTTGTTCAGCGGCGGGTAAGCTGTGAGTTCCCGAGTTTCTTGAGCCAGGTTTCGCATCCGTGACTGCACCCCTGGATGTCGTCATTCTCGCCGCGGGCAAAGGCAAGCGGATGCACTCGCAGCGGCCGAAGGTGCTGCACCGGCTGGGCGGCCGCCCTCTCGCGCAGCACGTCATCGACGCGGCGCGGGCTTTGGGTGCACGCTCGATCTGCGTGGTTTACGGGCACGGGGGCGAGAAGGTGCGGGAGGCACTGGCTGCGCCTGACCTCTGCTTTGCTCTGCAGGAGCCGCAGCTCGGAACCGGGCACGCAGTGCTGCAGGCGCTGCCCCACGTCGGGCGCGACGGCCGCGCGCTCATTCTCTACGGCGATGTTCCCCTGACGCGCCTGACCACGCTGCAGCATCTCATCACGGGTGAACCCGACGCTCTGCACATTGTCACGACTGAACTGGCGGACCCCACCGGTTACGGGCGCGTCGTTCGTGACGTGGCGGGCCGCGTGCAGCGGATCGTCGAGGAAAACGATGCGACTGCGGCGGAACGGCAGCTCAAGGAAGTCAACACGGGCATCATGGCAGTTCCGGCCGCACGGCTCGCCGCCTGGCTCGCAGCCCTGCGCAACGACAATGCGCAGGGTGAGTACTACCTGACCGATCTCGTCGCCTGTGCGATTCGAGACGACGTTCCTGTGATCGCGGCGCAGCCGGAGGCAGCCTGGGAGACGCTGGGTGTGAACAGCAAGTCGGACCTCGCCATGCTCGAGCGCGTCTACCAACGCGACCAGGCTGACGCTTTGCTGGCTCGCGGTGTCACCTTGGCGGATCCTGCGCGCATCGATGTCCGCGGAACGCTCGCATGCGGTGACGACGTGTCCATCGACGTCAACTGCGTCTTCGAAGGAGATGTGCGGCTGGGTCACGGCGTCACCATAGGTTCTCACTGCGTGCTGCGGGACGTCGCCGTGGGCGGCGGTACCATCGTCTTCCCGTTCTGCCATCTGGAAGAAGCGCAGATCGGCGAGGCCTGTCGTATTGGTCCCTACGCCCGGATGCGACCGGGCACGCAGATCGAGAGACACGTCCACATCGGCAACTTCGTGGAACTCAAGAACAGTACCGTCCACGACGGCTCGAAGGCCAATCACCTCGCCTATGTGGGGGACACCGAAGTCGGGCGCAACGTGAACATCGGCGCCGGCACCATCGTGTGCAATTACGATGGCGCCAACAAGCACCGGACGGTCATCGAAGACGATGTCTTCATCGGGTCCGATACCCAGCTGGTCGCGCCCGTGCGCGTCGGTGAAGGGGCGACCATCGGCGCCGGCACCACGGTGACACGCGATGTCCCCGCGGGCGTCTTGGCAGTCTCCCGCGCCAAGCAGGTCGCCATCGAGGGTTGGCAGCGACCCCGCAAGAAGCCGAAGGCGAACGCTTGACGATCCTGGCTTTGTTCCGCTCCTCTTCGCCGTCTTTGTCGTCCATCATCAGTTAGGGGAACACCAACATGTGCGGGATTGTTGGCGCCATCGCGCGCCGTGACGTGGTGCCCTCGCTTCTCGAAGGACTGAAGCGGCTCGAGTACCGTGGCTATGACTCGGCGGGCGTCGCGGTGCTCAACCCTCAGCTCGAGCGTCTGCGGGTCACCGGTCGTGTTTCCGAACTCACCGAACTCGCCGACCGCAATCACTTCGCCGGCAACATCGGCATCGCGCACACGCGCTGGGCAACTCATGGCGCGCCGTCCGAGCGCAATGCACACCCCCATGTGAGCGGCGGCATCGCCGTCGTGCACAACGGCATCATCGAGAATCACGAATCGATACGCGCCATGCTGCAGTCTAGGGGACATGTCTTCACCTCGGACACGGACACCGAAGTGATCGCTCACCTGATCCGTGACAAGCTGGCGGGCGGCGGCGATCTGCTCTCTGCCACTCGTGCTGCGATCGCCGAACTGGAAGGCGCCTATGCCATCGCCGTGCTCTGCGATGCCGATCGCGGACGCGTCATCGTTGCGCGCAATGGCGCACCCCTGCTGCTGGGACTGGGAGAGGAGCAGAACTTCGCGGCCTCCGATGTCTCCGCGCTTCTGCACGTGACGCAGCGGGTGATCTATCTCGAAGACGGCGACGTCGCGGATCTCGAAATCGATCGTGTGCGGGTCTTCGATGCGCTGGGCAACGAAGTCGCGCGCCCCGTCCACGTGAGCCAGCTCACGTCCGCCGCAGTGGAGCTCGGTCCCTACCGGCATTTCATGCAGAAGGAGATCTTCGAGCAGCCGGGCGCGGTCGCCAATACGCTGGAGATGGTGCTGAATGCGAGCTCGATCTCGCCGCAGCTCTTCGGCACGCAGGCGGCGGACGTGCTATCGAAGACCGAGGGCGTGCTGATCCTGGCGTGCGGGACCAGCTATCACGCGGGTCTGGTGGCCCGATACTGGATCGAGTCCGTGGCCGGGCTTCCCTGCACGGTGGAGATCGCGAGCGAGTACCGCTATCGCCAGTCGGTGCCGAATCCGCACCAGCTCGTCGTCACGATTTCGCAGTCGGGAGAAACGGCCGACACGCTCGCTGCCCTGCAGCACGCGAAGGCGCTGGGTCACCGACATTCGATCGCGATCTGCAACGTTCCCGAAAGTGCGCTCATCCGTCAGTCCGATCTGCGCTTTCTGACACGGGCCGGTCCGGAGATCGGGGTGGCGTCGACCAAAGCATTCACGACCCAGTTGGCCGTGCTGGTTCTGTTGACGATGGTGCTCGCCAAGCTGCGGCACCGTCTCTCGGCGGAACAGGAGCGCGATCTGATCGTGGCCCTGCGTCACCTGCCGACGGCTCTGCAGCATGTGCTGGGGGTGGAATCGGGGGTGCGCGCGTGGTCCGAGCGCTTCGCCGAGAAGCAGCACGCCCTCTTTCTGGGACGTGGCGTCCACTACCCGATCGCAATGGAAGGCGCGCTCAAGCTCAAGGAGATTTCCTATATCCACGCCGAGGCGTATCCGGCGGGCGAGCTCAAGCACGGACCGCTCGCCCTCGTCGACCGCAACATGCCCGTCATCGCGATCGCACCCAACGATGCGCTCATCGAGAAGCTGAAGTCCAACCTGCAGGAGGTTCGGGCGCGCGGCGGCGAGCTATACGTCTTTGCCGATCAGGGTTCGCGCGTGGCCGAGGGGGATGGCCTGCACGTGATTCGCCTGAGCGACCACGCCGGCCTGCTGTCGCCGATTCTCCACACGGTACCCTTGCAGCTTCTTGCCTATCACGCCGCGCTGCAGAAGGGTACGGACGTGGACAAGCCGCGCAATCTCGCAAAATCGGTAACCGTGGAGTAAATGTGGGCCGAGCATGCGCCCGGCTGAGTCTTACAGGCTGTCGAGCGTGCCGTAGACGGCTTTGGCGTGCAGCGGCTGGACTATGGTCGGGTGTCCGTTGAGCCCCTTCGCTGCCTTCCGCACATGAATCACCTTGGCCGGCCGCTGGCCGACCAGGTTCTTTGCCTCCTGCATCGCGAAGGCGTCGTCCCCGTTGACGATGAAGACGTCGGCCGCGGCGCGCTCCTCGCTCGGCGCGACGCGATACTTCCGCGGCCTGGCCGATGAGAGTTTCGCCAAGCTCTTGATCAGAATGAGATCGTGATTGCTGAGCCCCACCAACGCAAGCACGCGTGTGCCGTCCGAGTCCATGCCAATTCCCCCGTCGCCGTCGCCCGATCCGTTCTCGGGCGCGGGAGGGGAAAGCAAGGGTCAGACCCTGGCGGCACGAAGGACGACGGCCAGCGCAGGCAGGCTGGCCGGCGGAAGCGGCTCCAAACGAAAACGGCCACGGCTAAGGCGCCGCGGCCGTCTCGCATCGAGAGGGAAGCTAGCTTTTCTTTCCGCCCGCTTCCTTGCGTGCCATTTCGATGAGCTGGTCCACCACCTCGAAGAACCGCTCGTAACCCCCGGTCATGGCCGGCGACGTGATGTACTTGCCTGCCACGGCGATCGAGGGAGTTCCCTTGACCTGATAGTCGCGGGTGACCTGAATGGCGCGCTGTGTGCTGTTCTGCACCGCGAAGGACCGGTAGGCCTCGCTGAACTTGACCGGGTCCACCCCCTGCTGGGCAATCCACTTGCTCAAGATCGCGTCGTCCGCAAGGTCGATTCTCTCGTCGTGCACCGCCGCGTACACCTTGTCGCTCAGCTTGGGTAACAGGCCCAGCGCATCGAGCGCGAAGTAGGTCTTCGTCAGGGGAATCCAGTTTTCCCGAAAGACCGCGGGCTGTTGACGGAACTCGACGTCGGCGGGCTTGCGCTTGAGCCAGTTCTTGAGTGCTGGCTCGAGCTCATAGCAGTGCGGGCAGCCGTAATAGAAGAACTCGACCACTTCGATCTTTTTTGCGTTGTCACTCGGCGGAGGCGGGGTGATCAGGCGGTATTCCTTGTCCAGCACGGCGGGCGCCGCCGCCGTGGCAGGGTTTCCCGTGAGTAGCAGCGCGAAGACGGCGAGCAGCGCCCAGCCCCACGAACGTCCAATCGATTTCATGCAAAGTTCTCCATGCGGGTGGCAGCGGGTCACCGGCTTGCCGGCGCCTCGCTGACTTTCACGGCGGTGGATTGAACGCCGCTTTCCTGTAATGTCGATTTCACCTTGTTGAGTTCATCGACCGATCCGAAGGGTCCGACGCGCACGCGATGCAGCATCCCCTTGTCGGGGATCGCTGCCGTCTGGATGGTGGCTTCCATGCCCATCAGCGCGAGGCGCGCCTTCATGTTGTCGGCGTCGGCCGCATTCTGAAACGCGCCAGCCTGCAAAAAGTAGACGTCCTTCGACGGCGTTGTCGAGGACTTCCGGTCGGAGCGCTTCAAGTCCCGATCCGAAACCGGCTCTTCGGAGCCGGGAAGAATCTTGTAGAAGTCGAACCGCGATTTCTCTTCCTCGACCTTCGCGACTTTCGGATCAGACTTGGCGGCAGGTTTCGCTTCCGTCCTCGGTTCGATCTTCGGGTCCGCCCGCGGCGGGTCGACCTTCACCGCGTCCGGCTTTGTGGCTTCCGCACGCGTCGCCGCTGCGCCGTTCGCCTTCTGCGCAAACGGGTTGGGCATCTTGTTCACGTACCAGGCGACAACGAACGCGATGCCCAGCCCGATCACGAGTCCGGCAAGCAGCCCGGCCACGAGCGACATCCAGCTCGGCCCCCTGGCGCTGCGCTGCGCCTTCTGCGTCGATTCGCGGGTCATGCGGTCACCTCCCTGCCCTACATCTTGTCCGGGGCCGCAACGCCCAGCAACCCGAGACCATTTGCCAGCACCTGGCGGACCGCGGCGACCAGGGCAAGCCTCGCCTCGCGGATTTCCTGCTCCGCGACGAGGAAGTGCGTCGCGTTGTAATAGCTGTGAAACTCTGCGGCGAGATCCTTGAGATAGAAGGCGACGTAATGCGGTGCGAAGTCCTGTGCTGCGCTTTCGATGATTTCCGGGTACTCCATCAGGCGTCGCAGCAGGCCGAGCTCGGCATCGGTCGCGAGCGGGCCGAGATCGGCCTGAGCGAGGGTCTCCACGTTGCCGCCCCACTGCGCGAGGACGCTGGAGATGCGCGCGTGCGCGTACTGCAGGTAGTAGACCGGATTCTCGTTGCTCTGCGACTTGGCGAGATCGAGATCGAAGTCCAGATGCTGGTCGCTCTTGCGCAGGACGTAGAAAAGACGCGCCGCATCGTTGCCCACTTCCCTGCGCAGTTCGCGCAGGGTGACAAAGTCGCCGCTGCGCGTGGACATCTGGACCTTCTTGCCGCCGCGGTAGAGCACGGCGAACTGCACCAGGGCGGCTTCGAACCGCTCGGCGTCCAGGCCGAGCGCCTGAATCGCCCCGCGCACCCGCGCCACGTAGCCGTGATGATCCGCCCCGAGGATGTCGATGACGCGCTCGAAGCCGCGCTGGAACTTGTTGAGGTGGTAGGCGATGTCGGACGCGAAATACGTGTACTGGCCGTTCTCGCGCTGGACCACCCGATCCTTCTCGTCGCCGAAGACGGAGCTGCGGAACCACCGCGCGCCGTCCTGCACATAGATGTGGCCGCGCTCTTCCAGCAGGGCGACCGCGCGCTCGACGAGCCCCGTGTCGAAGAGCGAGCGCTCCGAGAACCACTGATCGAACGTCACCCCGAACTCGACCAGATCCTCGCGACAGTCGCCGAGCTGCTCCGTCAGCACGAAGTCGTGAAAGTAGCCGAAGTCCGGCCCGAGCTGTTCCTTGGCGCCGGCGATGAGCCAGTCGAGGTGAGTTTCGGGATCCGTATGGTCGCCGCCCGGACCGTCGCGCCAGCGCTCCGGCGCCCGCACGTAACGATCGCCGTGCAAGGCGTGGATCTCACGCGCCATCTCGCGCACGTAGTCGCCGCGATAGGCGTTCGGCGGGAATGCGACGGCGACCCCGCAGAGCTCCAGATAGCGCAGCCAGGCGGACAGAGCCAGGATGTCCATCTGTCGTCCGGCGTCGTTCACGTAATACTCGCGCGCGACCCGATACCCCGCGGCGGCGAGCACATTCGCCAGGCTCGCGCCGAAGGCCGCCCCGCGGCCGTGGCCGACGTGCAGCGGACCCGTCGGATTCGCGGAGACGAACTCGATCAGCACGCGCCGTCCCTGCCCCGCGCCGCCGTGACCGTAAGCGCGGCCGGCGTTGAGCGCCTGACGCACGACCTGCTGCTTCGCGCTCGGCCGCAGGACGAGATTGATGAAACCCGCCCCGGCGACTTCCGCCTTTTGCACATGTGGCGATGCCGGCAGTGCCGCGAGCAGCGCCTGAGCGAGATCGCGCGGATTGCGGCGCATCGGCTTGGCGAGCTGGAGGGCAAGATTGCAGGCGTAGTCACCGTGACTCGCCTGTTTCGGACGCTCCAGCGCGATGTGCGGCGCAGGTCCCGCAGGGTTCAGCTGGTCGTGCGCCGCGCGCAGCAATTCCGTGAGATGCGACCGCAGGTCGGGAAAGACAGGTTCGTTCATCGGGGGTGGACAGCGAGGAGGGTGCATTATACCCGCATCCCCGGACCGGACCCGGGCGCCCGCGGTTCAAAGATCGAGGGGATCGACATCCAGCGCCCAGCGGACGGCTCGACCGGCCAGTGCACCGAGCGACGGATTCCAGCCATCGAGAAAACGCTGCAGGCGGGACCGTGATGGCGACTGCACCAGGAGCTGGGCGCGGTCGCGTCCGCTGACCCGATGCGGTATCGCGGCAACGGGATCATAGATCTGTACCGGCAAATCGAGCGCGCGGCCGGCGGTTGCCGCACGCTCGAGAAAATCGAAGGCAAGTTCGGCGCAGGGCGCTTCGGCCCGCAGCAGCGCCTGATGAGCGAACGGGGGAAACCCTGCCTGCTCTCGCTCCGCGAGCTGTGCTGCGGCAAAGCCCTCGTAGTCGTGGGTGACGACGGCCTGGTGCACCGGGTGTTGCGGAAACGCCGTCTGGATCAGCACCTCTCCAGGCAGCGCAGCGCGCCCGGCGCGGCCGGCAACCTGCATGAGCTGCGCGAAGAGGCGTTCGGTCGCGCGGAAGTCGGAGCTGAACAAGGCGTTATCGGCGTTCAGCACGACGACGAGCGTGAGCCTGGGAAAATCATGGCCCTTGGCGAGCATCTGGGTGCCCACCAGCACATCCACCCGATTCCCGGTGATCTCGGCGCGCATGCCGGACCACGAGTGACGGGCGCGCGTCGTGTCGCGGTCCACGCGCAGCACGCGCGCCTGCGGGAAGCTGCGGCCGAGAAAACTCTCGACCCGCTGCGTTCCGTGGCCGACCGGTACCAGATCCTGATTGCCGCAGGCCGGGCACGCGTGAGGCGGTCGCTCGCCATGCCCGCACAGGTGACACACCAGAGTGCGGTCCCGCAGGTGAACGACGAGTCGCGCCGAGCAGCGCGGGCACCCGGCGATCCAGTGGCAGGCGCGACAGTGCAGCACCGGCGCGTAGCCGCGTCGATTGATGAAAACCAGTGTCTGCTCGTTGCGCGCGATGCGCTGGCCGACCTCGGCGAGCGCGGTTTCGCTCAGGCCCTCCATGAGCGGCTCGCGGCTCGTATCGACGAGGCGGATGACCGGGGTTGCCCCGCTCGCGCGTGCGGTGAGGCGGAGCCAGCCATAGCGGCCGGAGCGCGCCTGGACGTAGCTCTCCAGCGCGGGTGTCGCGGAGCCGAGCACGACCGGAATGTCGTGCAGTTTGGCGCGCATGACCGCGACGTCGCGCGCACTGTAGCGCAAGCCTTCCTGCTGCTTGAAGGAGCCATCGTGCTCCTCGTCGACGATGATCAATCCCAGACGCGGCAAGGGCGTGAACACCGCGAGCCGGGTTCCGAGCACGACATCCGCATCACCGCTCTGAGCCATCGCCCAGTTGCGCGCGCGCGCTCCGTCCGCGAGGCCGCTGTGGAGCGAGACGAGGCGCGCGGCATTGGCTCGCGCCCGCACGAAGCCCTCGAGTTGTGGCGTGAGATTGATCTCGGGTACGAGATAAAGCACTTGACGGCCGCGAGCGAGCGCGTCCTCCATCAGCCGCAGATAGACTTCGGTCTTCCCGCTTCCCGTGACGCCGTGCAGGAGCCACGTCCGAAAGCCCGTGCCAGCTGCGATCACAGTCGACCGCGCCCGCTCCTGCTCGGCGGTCAACGGCGGGGGCAGCGCACGCTCGCCGGCAGGCGGTGGCGCGTCCGCGACCGTGCGCACGATCTCGTCGATGAGCCCGGCGCCTTTCAGTTCCCGCAGCACCGCACCCGCGCGCGCACCCAACTCCCGCAGCATCGTGTCCGGGACCTCGCCCGCAGCGGCGAGTCGCTCCAGGATACGGGTCTTGAGCGACGCTCGCGCCGGCGTCGCAGTCATCGCCTGGCGGCCGAGTCCGGAGAGACGGTAGGTCCTCGCCAAGTGTGCGGTAAGCGGTCGAACCGAGCGCAGCTGCGCCGGCAGCGCGCGCAAGACCGTTTCCCCGAGCGGGTGGTGGTAATAGCGGGCGCAGAAATCGAGCAGTTCGAGCGTTGTCGGATCGAGCGGGGGTAGGTCCGTGAACACTCGGGTCACCGGTTTCAGGCGGTCCACGGGGAGCGCGCTGTCGGGAACGAGGGCGCGCAGTACGCCGACGGTCTGGCGACACCCGAATGGCACGAGCACACGGCGGCCGACGTCAGACTCGGTCGCCGGCCCGGGCAGATAGTCGAAGAGCGTATCGAGCGGGACGTCGATGGCGACTCGAGCAATCATCATGGGACGGGCAACCCTTAGCACGACCCGCGGAGTCGCACGGCGGCGTTGTGAATAACTTTGTGGGAAAGTGTGTGCGTTGTAGAGATTTGGCTATCGCCGCGAAAGCCCATGCGGCGCTTCACTGTTCGCCTACATCGAGGAATAAGCGCTTCGAATCAGCGTATTGCGTTTGCGGCGGCAGCGAGGGACACGGCACTGGGGCATTTCGGCAGCAGCAGATTTTACTGTGGATTAACCGGGTTGCTTGAGACGCAGCGCGTGGGTCAGTGAAACCGCACGCTCGCTTCGTGAACGGTGTCGACGAGCACTGCGACGTTCTCGGGCGGCGTGAACTGCGAGACGCCGTGACCCAGATTGAAAACGTGCCCGGCGCCGCTGCCGAATCCAGTCAGGATCTGCTTCGCCTCGTGTCTCACCACGTCCGGGGTGGAGAGCAGGACCGCAGGATCCAGATTGCCCTGCAGGGCGAGCCGGCTGCCCACGCGCTGCCGCGCTGCGCCGATGTCGACCGTCCAATCGAGGCCGAGGGCATCCGCCCCGCACTCGGCCAGGGTCTCCAGCCACAGGCCGCCGCCCTTCGTGAACACGATGCTGGGCACGCGCATCCCCTGGTGTTCGCGCCTGAGTCCCGACACGACGCGCCTCAGATACGGCGCCGAGAAGGTGTGGAACGCGGCGTGGGAGAGCATCCCGCCCCAGGTGTCGAAGAGCATGACGGCCTGCGCGCCATGCTCGATCTGCGCGTTCAGGTACGCGGTGACCGCCGCCGCCGTGATCTCCAGGATGTGATGCAGGAGATCGGGTCGCGCGTACAGCAGCTTCTTCAGGGTGTGGAAGTCGGTGCTGCCCCCGCCTTCCACCATGTAGCACGCCAATGTTAAAGGGCTGCCGGAGAAGCCGATCAGGGGCACCTCGTTATCCAGGGCACGCCGCACCTGGGTGACCGTTTCCAGCACGTAGCCGAGTTGGCCCGGAATGTCGGGTGCGGAGAGGTCGCGGATTTCCCATTCGTCGCGCAGTGGGCGCTCGAGCTTCGGCCCCTCCCCTTCGGCGAAGTAAAGCCCGAGACCCATGGCGTCGGGAATGGTGAGGATGTCGGAGAACACGATCGCGGCGTCGAGCGGAAAGCGCGCGAGGGGTTGCAGCGTGACTTCGGTGGCGAGATCCGGATTCCGGCACAGGTCGAGGAAGCTGCCGGCGCGTGCGCGCGTCTGGTTGTATTCCGGCAGATAGCGCCCGGCCTGCCGCATGATCCAGATCGGCGTGTACGGCGTCGGCTCCCGCAGCAGTGCGCGCAGGAAGGTGTCGTTCTTCGGTCTCGTCATCGGTGCTCCAAACAAAAGGACGCGCCCGGGGGCGCGTCCTTCGCAGTGGTCCTTCGCGGTCGATCAGCGCGGCAGCTCGGATGTTCCCATGAGAAACTCGTCCACCGCACGCGCGCACTGGCGGCCTTCGCGAATCGCCCAAACCACCAGCGACTGCCCGCGCCGCATGTCGCCGGCAGCGAAGACTTTCGCCACCGAGGTCTGATAGCAGCCTGCCCCGTCGACCGTTGCATTGACGTTACCACGGCCGTCGTAGGCGATGCCGAGTTCGTCCAGCAGGCCCGCATGCACCGGGTGCAGATAGCCCATCGCGAGCAGGACGAGGTCGGCCGGGAGTTCGAACTCCGAACCCGGCACCTCGACCATCTTCATCTGCCCTTTGTCGTCCTTGACCCATTCCACGCGCGCCGCCACCAGCGCCTTGACGCGGCCATCCTCACCGTGGAACGCCTTGGTGGTGACTGCCCAGTCGCGATCGCATCCTTCCTCGTGCGACGAGGAAGTACGCAGCTTGAGCGGCCAGTAGGGCCACGTCAACGGCTTGTTCTCCTGCTCCGGCGGTTGCGGCAGGAGCTCGAACTGGGTGACCGACCTGGCGCCATGGCGATTCGACGTGCCCACGCAGTCGGAACCGGTGTCACCGCCGCCGATCACGATCACATGCTTGTCCTTCGCGGTCAGCGGCGAGACTCCCGCGTCGCCGGCCACGCGCTTGTTCTGCAGCGGCAGGAAGTCCATCGCGAAGTAGATGCCGTCGAGATCGCGCCCGGCGACTTTTAGGTCGCGCGGGTGCTCGGAGCCGCCTGACAACACCACTGCATCGAACTCGGCGACCAGTGCCGACCCCGGGACGGTCACGCCGACGTGCTGATTCACGCGAAACTCGACGCCTTCGCTGCGCATCTGCTCCACCCGGCGGTCGATGTGGTACTTCTCCATCTTGAAGTCGGGGATCCCGTAGCGGAGCAGGCCGCCGACGCGGTCGTTCTTCTCGAACACCACGACGTCGTGCCCGGCGCGCGCGAGCTGTTGTGCACAGGCGAGCCCTGCAGGTCCCGACCCGATCACCGCCACGCGCTTGCCGGTCTTGGACTTGGGCGGCTGCGGCACCACCCAGCCGAGCTCCCAACCCTTATCGATGATGGCGTGCTCGATCGACTTGATGCCGACGGCGTCGTTATTGATGTTGAGGGTACAGGCCGCCTCGCAGGGCGCCGGACACACGCGCCCCGTGAACTCCGGAAAATTGTTCGTGGAATGCAGGGTGTCGAGCGCCTCGCGCCAGCTCTGGCGAAAAACGAGATCGTTCCAGTCCGGGATGATGTTGTTGATCGGGCAGCCGCTCATGCAGAACGGGATGCCGCAATCCATGCAGCGCGCCCCCTGCACCCCTGCTTCCTGGTCCGTCAGGTGATGCACGAACTCGCGGTAATGGCGCAGGCGGTCGCCCGGCGGGTCGGCCGCTTCCTGCAGGCGCTCGAACTCCATGAATCCCGTGATCTTGCCCATTCAGTCTCCAGTTGAGAGTGGTCGGAGGTCGCCCTTTCCGGTCTGTCAGGCAGCGAGCTTGCGGCCTTTCGCGGCAAGCTCGCCCAGCGCGCGCCGGTATTCGTTCGGGAACACTTTCACGAAGCGTGGCCGGAAATCGTTCCAGTGATCGAGCACCTGCTTTGCCTGCGTGCTGCCCGTATAGCGCAGGTGCGCGGTCAGCAGGCGCTTCACGACCGACTCGTCGGAGCTGTCGAGATGCCAGACCTCGCGCGGCACCTTGCCCTCCTGCTCGGCTTCGGCAAGCAGCGGCTCCAGCTTGACCATGCTGGTGTTGCAGCGGTCCTTGAACGTGCCGTCCAGGTCGAGCACGTAGGCGATGCCGCCCGACATGCCGGCGGCGAAATTGCGCCCGGTCATGCTGCCGATCACGACCACCGTGCCGCCGGTCATGTACTCGCAACCGTGATCGCCGACGCCCTCGACGACCGCGTGCGCCCCCGAGTTGCGCACGGCAAAGCGCTCGCCGGCCACACCGCGGAAGAAGGCTTCACCCGTGATCGCGCCGTACAGCACCGTGTTGCCGACGATGATGTTCTCCCGCGGCACGCCGCGGAACTTGGCGGACGGCTGCACGACGATGCGTCCGCCCGAGAGCCCCTTGCCGACGTAGTCGTTGCCCTCACCGATCAGGTCGAGGGTGATGCCGTGCGCGAGGAAGGCGCCGAAGCTCTGGCCCGCCGACCCCGCCAGCGTGATGTGGATCGTGTCCTCGGGCAGACCCTTGTGCCCGTGGCGCCGTGCGACCTCGGACGAGAGCATGGTGCCGACGGTGCGGTTGACGTTGCGGATGGGCATCTCGATCGACACCCGTTCGCCGCGTTCGATGGCCGCTTCCGCGAGCTGGATCAGGCGATGATCGAGCGCGCGCTCGAGGCCATGGTCCTGGCTCTCGGAATTGAGGCGGGCGACCTCCGCCGGCATCGACGGCACGTAGAAGATGCGCGAGAAGTCGAGGCCCTTGGCCTTCCAGTGCTCGATGCCCTTCTTCATGTCGAGCAGGTCGCTGCGGCCGATCAGGTCGTCGAAGCGGCGGATGCCGAGCTGCGCCATGTACTCGCGCACTTCCTCGGCCACGAAGAAGAAGAAGTTCACCACGTGCTCGGGCTGTCCCGAGAACTTCTTACGCAGCTGCGGATCCTGCGTTGCCACGCCGACCGGGCAGGTGTTGAGATGGCACTTGCGCATCATGATGCAGCCCTGCACCACCAGCGGGGCGGTGGCGAAGCCGAACTCGTCCGCGCCGAGCAGGGCACCGATGAGCACGTCGCGCCCGGTTTTCATCTGTCCGTCGACCTGCACCGCGATGCGGCCGCGCAGCCGGTTCAACACCAGCGTCTGCTGCGTCTCGGCGAGCCCGAGCTCCCACGGCGTGCCGGCGTGCTTGATGGACGACCACGGACTCGCGCCGGTGCCGCCGTCGTGGCCCGCGATGGTGACGTGATCGGCTTTCGCCTTGGAGACACCCGCCGCCACCGTGCCCACCCCGATCTCGGACACCAGCTTGACGCTGATCGAGGCACGCGGATTGCCGTTCTTCAAGTCATGGATAAGCTGCGCCAGATCCTCGATCGAGTAGATGTCGTGGTGCGGCGGCGGCGAGATGAGGCCGACGCCGGGCACCGAGAAGCGCAGCTCGGCGATGTACTCGGACACCTTGTGCCCGGGCAGCTGCCCGCCCTCACCGGGCTTCGCACCCTGCGCCATCTTGATCTGGATCTGGTCCGCGCTCGTCAGGTATTCCGTGGTGACACCAAAGCGGCCGGAGGCGACCTGCTTGATCCGCGAGCGCAGCGAGTCTCCCTCCTGCAGCGGTAGATCGCGCGCGATGCGGTCGCGGCCGAGCAGTCCTGCCAGGGTATCGCCGCTCTTCACGGGCGCGAACCGGCGCGGGTCCTCACCGCCTTCGCCGGTGTTCGACTTGCCGCCGATGCGGTTCATGGCGATGGCGAGCGAGGTGTGCGCCTCGGTCGAGATCGAGCCCAGGGACATGGCGCCGGTGGCGAAGCGGCGGACGATGTCCTTCGCCGGTTCCACCTCGTCGATGGGAATCGACTGGGCCGGATCGACCTTGATCTCGAACAGCCCGCGCAGCGTCATGTGGCGGCGCGACTGGTCGTTGATGATCCGGGCGTACTCGCGGTAGGTGCCGACGCTGTTCGTGCGCGTCGAGTGCTGCAGCTTGGCGATCGCGTCCGGCGTCCACATGTGGTCCTCGCCGCGCACGCGGAAGGCGTATTCGCCGCCCGCCTCGAGCGCATGCGCCAGCACCGGATCGTTGCTGAAGGCGCCGCGGTGTACGCGGATCGCCTCCTCGGCGACTTCGAACACGCCGATGCCTTCGACGTTCGAGGTGGTGCCAGTGAAGTACTTGTCGACCAGCGCCCGCGACAGGCCGACGGCCTCGAAGATTTGCGCGCCGGTGTAGGACATGTAGGTCGAGATGCCCATCTTGGACATGACCTTCATCAGCCCCTTGCCGATCGCCTTGACGTAGTGGGCGATGCCCTTGTCGCCGCGGTACTCGGGCAGGATGTATTCGCTCGCGGTGCCGAGGATGGTCTCGAGCGCGAGGTAGGGATGCACCGCCTCGGCGCCGTAGCCGGCGAGCAGCGCGAAGTGATGCACCTCGCGCGCCGAGCCGGTTTCCACCACGAGGCCCGCCGAGGTGCGCAGCCCCTTGTCCACCAGATGCTGGTGGATGGCGGAGAGCCCGAGCAGTGCCGGAATGGCGACCCTCTCGGCATTCACGTTGCGATCGGAAACGATGAGGATCTGGCAACCGGAGCGCACCATGTCCTCGGCCTGCGCGCACAGGCTCGCGAGGCGCGCCTCGATCGCGCGGCTGCCCCACGCCACCGGATAGGTGATGTCGATCTCGCACGACCTGAACTTGCCCCGGGTGTAGCGCGAGATGTGGCGGATCGTCTGCATCTGGTCGAAGTTCAGCACCGGCTGGCTGACCTCGAAACGCAGCGGCGGGTTGGTCTCGTCCACGCCCAGAAGGTTCGGCTTCGGTCCGATGAAGGACACGAGCGACATCACGAGGTCTTCGCGGATCGGGTCGATCGGTGGATTGGTCACCTGCGCGAAGAGCTGCTTGAAGTAGCTGTAGAGCGGCTTGTTCTTGTCGGAAAGCACGGCGAGCGGGCTGTCGTTGCCCATCGAACCGATCCCCTCCTCGCCGTCCCGCGCCATCGGGCCGAGGATGTACTTGAGATCCTCCTGCGTGTAGCCGAAGGCCTGCTGACGGTCGAGCAGCGGTGTCGTGCTTTCTTCACGCGGTTCCGCCGGCGCCGGCAGGTCGTCGAGCTTGATGCGGATGCGATCGATCCATTCGCGATAAGGTTTCGCGCTGGACAGCGCGTCCTTGAGTTCCTTGTCGTCGATGATGCGCCCGGCTTCGAGATCGACCATGAACATCTTGCCCGGCTGCAGGCGCCACTTCTTGACGATGCGCTCCTCGGCGATCGGCAGCACGCCGGTCTCCGAGGCCATCACCACGAGGTCGTCGTCGGTGACGAGATAGCGCGCCGGCCGCAGCCCGTTGCGATCGAGCGTGGCGCCGATCTGGCGGCCATCGGTGAAGGCTACCGCCGCCGGTCCGTCCCACGGCTCCATCATCGCCGCGTGGTACTCGTAGAACGCGCGGCGGTTCGGATCCATCAGCGTGTGCTTTTCCCACGCCTCGGGGATCAGCATCATCATGGCGTGCGCCACCGAGTACCCGCTCATCACCAGCATTTCGAGCGCGTTGTCGAACGACGCCGAATCCGACTGGCCCGGATAGATGAGCGGCCACACCTTCTCGATATCCTTCCCGAGCACCGGCGAGGAGATGGCGTGCTGCCGCGCGCGCACCCAGTTCACGTTGCCGCGCAGCGTGTTGATCTCGCCGTTGTGGGCGATCATCCGGAACGGATGCGCCAGGTCCCAGGTGGGGAAGGTGTTGGTCGAGAAGCGCTGATGCACCAGCGCGAGCGCCGACACCACCGACCGATCCTGCAGGTCCTTGTAATAGGTGCCGACCTGATGGGCGAGCAGCATGCCCTTGTAGCAGATGGTGCGCGCCGACATCGACGGCACGTAGAACTCCTTGCCGTGAGCAAGCTTGAGCGCGCGGATGGCGTGTCCCGCCGACTTGCGGATGACATAGAGCTTGCGCTCCAGCGCGTCGGTGACGGTCACCCCCGGTCCGCGCCCGATGAAGACCTGGCGGATCACCGGCTCGATCTTCTTCACCGATTCGCCGAGACCGGAGTTGTCGCGCGGCACGTCGCGCCAGCCGAGCAGAACCTGTCCCTCGGCGCGGATGGCGCGTTCGATCTCTTCCTCGAAGGCGATCCGCGCAGCCGGCTCCTGCGGCAGGAACAGCATGCCGACGCCGTACTCTCCGAACGGTGGCAGCAGAACGCCCTGCTTCGCCATCTCGGCGCGCAAGAAGCCGTCGGGCAACTGGATGAGAATGCCGGCGCCATCACCCGCGAGCGGGTCCGCACCCACCGCGCCGCGGTGGTTGAGGTTCTTCAGGATCTGCAGCCCCTGCTCGACGATGTCGTGGGACTTCGCACCCTTGATGTGAGCGACGAAGCCGACGCCACAGGCGTCGTGCTCATTCTCGGGGTCGTACAGGCCTTGGCGGGGGGGAAGAAATTCGTTCACGGGCGACCTCGCAGTAGAGTCAAAGCCGGTCCTCACACCGCCGTGGCTCGAACGCGTCGAGCGGCCACGACGCAGAGCGGAAAATGTGGCGGGGGGCTGCAGAGTGTATCTCGATCAACCACCGCCTTCAACCGTTACAAGCTACTGAAAACGCGGAACTACCTGAGGCGGCGCGAGGCATGCACCGCATTGCAGCACGGCGCGTCGAAGACGCACCAAGACGGGTCACGATTCGTCGATTGCGTACAGCCGGCGATGCTCCCGAATGGCGAAGCGATCGGTCATCCCGGCGACGTAATCCGCGATCGCGCGCGGGCCGTCGCTGCCGTGGCGCAGCTGGTACTGCGGCGGCAGCAGGTACGGCTCCTCGAAGAAGGCCCGAAAGAGCTCCGCCACGACGCGCTTGGACTTGCGGCTCATGCGCGCGACGCGAAAGTGTTGATACAGGTGCTGCCGCAGATAGCGCTTGAGTTCCTGCTGCTCCGCTTGGACCTCCGGGCTGAAGGCGATGAGTGCCGGGGCGAACCGCACCGCTGCCACCGACGTCGGTGCCGCGGCATCGATGTTGGCACGGCTTTGCGCGACGAGATCGCCGACCAGGCTGTTGATCATCCTGCGCACCGTCTCGTGCACGAGGCGCCGGCCGCCGAGCGCGGGATATTCGTCGCGCACGCGCGTGAGATGGCGGCGCACGATGCTGGTGGCGGCGAGCTCCTCGAGCGTCACCAGCCCGGAACGAATGCCGTCGTCGACGTCGTGATTGTTGTAGGCGATCTCGTCCGCGAGGTTCGCGATCTGCGCCTCCAGCGACGGCTGGCGGCCGCTGAGGTGTCGCTCGCCGACGTCTCCCAGGGTCTTCGCCGCGGCGCGCGAGCAGTGCTTGAGGATGCCTTCGCGCGTCTCGAAGCAGAGATTGAGGCCGTCGAACGTGGCGTAGCGCTCTTCGAGCACGTCGACCACGCGCAGACTCTGCAGATTGTGCTCGAACCCGCCGTGTTCCTTCATGCACGCGTTGAGCGCATCCTGCCCGGCGTGCCCGAAGGGCGTGTGGCCGAGGTCGTGCGCGAGGCAGATCGCCTCGACCAGGTCTTCGTTGAGCGCGAGCGCGCGGGCGACGGTGCGGCCGATCTGCGCCACCTCCAGGCTGTGGGTCAGCCGCGTGCGGAAGAGGTCGCCTTCGTGATTGACGAAGACCTGCGTCTTGTATTCGAGCCGGCGAAACGCGGTGGAGTGGACGATGCGATCGCGGTCGCGCTGGAACTCGCTGCGCTCGGCGGGGGCGGCCTCCGCATGCACGCGCCCGCGCGAGCTTTCCGGGTGCACCGCATAAACCGCCAGGTCAGCCATGCGCCGGCTTGCCGGACAACACGTCCTCGAGTACCGCTGCCGGCACGTCCGCCGTCACGAACGCCTCGCCGAGCGACTTCAACAGCACGAAGCGGATGCGCCCGCCCTCCGCCTTCTTGTCGACTTCCATGAGTTCGAGGTAGCGCCGCGCACCCAGCTCGGGGGCCGCGACTGGCAAGCCGGCGCGCACGTAAAGGGCGCGGATGCGATCGACATCGCGATTGTCGAGCAGCCCGAGACGGCGCGAAACCTCCGCCGCGAGCAGGGTTCCGGCGGCGACCGCCTCCCCGTGTAGCCACTCGCCGTAGCCCAGGCCAGCTTCGATCGCATGGCCGAAGGTGTGGCCGAGATTGAGCAGCGCGCGCACGCCGGCCTCGCGCTCGTCCGCGCCCACCACTTCGGCTTTGGCTTCGCACGAGGCGCAGATGGCGTAGGCCAGCGCCGCAGGCTCGCGCGCGACCAGCCGTTCCACGTTCGCCTCCAGCCATTCGAAGAAGGGCCGGTCGCGTATCAGGCCGTACTTGATGACTTCCGCAATGCCGGCGGCGAGCTCGCGATCGGGCAGCGTCGCGAGCGTGCCGTAATCGGCGAGCACCAGTCGTGGCTGGTAGAAGGCGCCGATCATGTTCTTGCCGAGCGGATGATTGATGCCGGTCTTGCCACCGACGGAGGAGTCGACCTGCGCCAGCAGCGTCGTCGGAATCTGGATGAAGGGCACGCCGCGCAGGTACACCGCGGCAGCGAATCCGGCCAGGTCACCGATCACGCCGCCGCCGAGCGCGACGACCGTGGTCTTGCGTTCGCAGCGCGCCGCAAGCAGGGCATCGAAGATGAGGGTCAGCGTCGCGCCGGTCTTGTAGGACTCGCCGTCCGGAAGCACGACCGGCACCACGGCGACCCCTGCGCTCTGCAAGGTTTCCTGCAACGGGCCGAGATACAACGGCGCCACCGTCGTGTTGGTGACGATGGCCGCCTTCTTCTGCGCGAGATGCGGCAGGATCAGATCCGCGCGGTCGAGCAGGCGCTCACCGATGTGGATCGGGTAGCTCCGCTCCCCCAGGTCGACCGTGATCGTGTCCATGAAGTGAAGTTGCGTCAGGCCGGCTCTCGCGGCAGCGTCTGGCGCAAGCGCTGCTCGAGCTGGCTCACCAGCTGGCGCAGGCTCTGCGCACCGGTGTCCACCGTGATGTCAGCCACTTCGCGGTAGAGCGGGTCACGTTGCGCGAAGAGGTCGGCGAGCCGCGCGCGCGGATCTTCGGTGCGCAGCAGCGGCCGATTGCGATCGTGCCGCGTGCGCTGCCACAGTTCGTCGACGTTCGCCCTCAGGTAGACCACGAAGCCGTGGCGGGCGAGCACCTCGCGGTTTTCCTGCCACAGCACCGCGCCACCGCCGGTGGCGAGCACGACGTTTTCCGCCCGCACCAGTTCGTGCAGCAGGGCGGACTCGCGCCGGCGAAACCCCTCTTCGCCTTCGATCTCGAAGATCACCGACACGGTGACGCCGGTGCGCTTCTCGATCTCGTGATCGCAATCGATGAAGGTCATGCGCAGGTCCTTCGCCAGCAGGCGCCCGACCGAGGTCTTGCCGGCGCCCATGAGGCCGACGAGAAAGATGTTGCGGCGGGACTCGCACGCATCGACCGATGTCATTGCCGGATTCTATGTATCCGCAACGACAGCGGCAACCGCGGGAGCGCCTCACGCACGACGTCTGTACGCCCAGACCAGCATGAGAATGCCGGCGGCGATCATGGGTAGACTGAGCCACTGCCCCATCGTCCACCCGAGCGCGAGGAAGCCGAGAAAATCGTCGGGCTGGCGGGTGAACTCGACGGCGAAGCGGAAAACGCCATAGCCGATCAGGAAGAGCGCGGAGACCGCACCGCGCGGGCGCGGTTTGCTCGAAAACCACCACAGCAGGATGAAGAGGGCGACGCCTTCGAGCGCGAACTCATAGAGCTGCGAGGGATGGCGCGCGATGGCGTCCACGTTGGGGAAGACCATCGCCCACGGCACGTCCGAGGGGCGACCCGGCAGCTCGGCATTGATGAAGTTGCCGATGCGGCCGGCGCCGAGACCGAGCGGGCAGAGCGGCGCCACGAAGTCCATCACCGTCAGCCACGACTTGCCGGTGCGGCGGCAGAAGATCGTGAGCGCGATGAGCACGCCGAGCAAGCCACCGTGGAACGACATGCCGCCTTCCCAGATGGCGAAGATGGAAAGCGGGTGCGCGAGATAGTCGGAGAACTTGTAGAACAGCACGTAGCCCAGCCGCCCGCCGAGAATCACGCCGAACAGGGCGTACACCACCATGTCGTCGAGTTCGTGGGCGGTGATCGGCGCACCCGGCCGGGCGCGGATGCGGTAGCGGCCGAGCGCGATGGCGAGCGCAAAGCCCAGGAGGTACATGAGCCCGTACCAGCGTATGGCGAGCGGCCCGATGTGGATCGCGACGGGGTCGAACTGCGGGTGAACGAGCATGAGAAAGTCCGGCTTGCGCTAAGATTCGCGATTATACGAGCCCGCCCTCGGCGGCCCGCCCGGGCGCCGCGCGACCCGAATTCGAGCGCACAGGAGATCACGAGAATGTCGGACAACCGCAGAAGCCGCATCGTCACGCAGGGCGTGCAGCGTTCACCCAACCGAGCGATGTTGCGCGCCGTCGGTTTCGGCGATGGTGACTTCGACAA
>JAEUMW010000115.1 GCA_016791345.1 Betaproteobacteria bacterium
TCGGTGCGCGCGGTGGCGGGTGCCTGCGCGGCCAACTTGCTGGCGGTTGCGATCCCCTGCCATCGGGTGGTGAGGATCGACGGCGGACTCTCCGGCTATCGCTGGGGGGTCGAGCGCAAGCGCGCGCTGCTCGACCGGGAGTCGGAGACATGAGGATGCGGCCGGGCGGCCCGTCGGCGGCGCACCCGTCGCGAGCCGCCATCGCAGCAGCAGCCGGCACTGCGATGACGCTCGGCACGACTGCACGTGCGATCGGGTTGCGCCGACGTCATCCGGTTCGCTGCGCGCTCCTGTCACTGACGATGGGTTGCCTGGGTGCGGCAGCGGGCGCGCCGTGCGAGGCCGGGTCCGCAAGCCTGTACCAGAAACGGCGCGCTTAGAGGGCAATACGGATCGCATTTCGGGTGAACTGACGGTGCGCATGGGAGGCAAGAACATGACCTTTTCGCAGCGCGTCGAAGCAAGGCGGGAGGGCGATTGCGAGGATCGACCATGAGCTTGAGTTCGAGAGCATGCTGCCTGACCCGTGCACTCGGATGAGCGCGGACCTCTTCGACCTGCCCGAGGCCGAGCCGCGCGAAGATTCCCTGGGGCTTGGTGCAGTGGTGCTGCGCGGCCTTGCCGTGGCGGACGCGCCCATGCTGCTGGCCGCGCTTCGCGATGCAATCCGACGCGCGCCGTTTCGCCACATGGCGACCCCTGGCGGCTTCCGCATGTCGGTGGCGATGACGAACTGCGGCGCGTGGGGTTGGGTCAGCGATAGCGGCGGCTATCGCTACACCCGCGTCGACCCGGAGAATGGCGAGAGCTGGCCGGAAATGGCGGCTGCGTTCCTTCGCGTCGCGCAGCACGCGGCATCCCGGGCCGGCTTCGAAGATTTCCTGCCCGATGCCTGCCTCATCAACCGCTGCGAACGCGGAGCCAGGCTTTCCCTGCATCAGGACCGGAATGAACGGGACCTCGGCGCGCCCATCGTTTCGATATCGCTCGGTGTTCCCGCGGTCTTTCTGTTCGGCGGCTCGAGACGGTCCGACCCGGTCAGGCGCGTTCCGCTTCGGCATGGCGACGTCGTGGTGTGGGGCGGTCCGGCGCGACTCCGTTATCACGGAGTGCGGCCGCTCGAGGACGGGTATCACCCCCTGACTGGCAAGCAGCGCATCAATCTGACGTTCCGCAGGGCGGCGTGACGCAGTCGCGGGCGCGCCTCTCCAGCAGCGCGCGTTCGCGCGCGTTGTGGGTGAGGGTCGCGGCGCGCTTGAACTCTGCTGCCGCCTCGGCACCGCGACCGAGCCGGGCGAGGAGATCACCACGCACGCTCGGCAGCAGGTGATAGTTCGCGAGCGCAGGTTCCGAGCGCAGCGCATCGACCACCTCCATGCCCGCTTCGGGGCCGAACGCCATGGCGAGCGCGACTGCGCGGTTGAGCTCCACCACCGGGGACGGCAGGCGCTGCGCGAGCGCATCGTAGAGGGCGGCGATGCGCGGCCAATCCGTCTCCTC
>JAEUMW010000116.1 GCA_016791345.1 Betaproteobacteria bacterium
GGAGATCAAGCGCCGGAACGACGACACGAGGCAGACGATCGAGCGGATGTTTGCGGAGTTGTCGAGCGTGAAGACGGATCGCAATCTGCTGGCGGGGCTGTTCGTGGAGATCGCCAAGTGCCTCAATCAGGACATCGCCCCAAAACGCATCGCCAGCGTGCCCGACCGCCAGTAGTCGACCCTTGCCGACCTCACTGCCCGCAGGCCGGGTAATCGCGGCAAGGCTCGGTCACGTCCCCGCCTAGAGCGTGCTCAACAGCGCGAAGGAATCGTCGACCCGGACCGCCGTCATCGCGGGCCTCGTCGATACACTGTTGTCGCTCGGCGCGCTGATCGCCGCGCAGTCCGCCGTCGTGCTGGCGGACTTTCTCAAGACCCTGCTCGAGTTCGTCGCGGTGCTGCTCGCGTGGCTCGCCATTCGGCGCATCAGGCGCGGGGCCGGCGCCACCTACGACTACGGCATCGGCAAGCTGGAGAACCTCTCGAGCCTGGCGGTGGCCGCGCTGATGATTCTGGTCGTCCTGGTGATCGTCGCCAATGCCGTGCGCAACATCGTCCTGCCCGGGCACATCGGCGGCGCGGGGGTCTACCTGAGCCTCGTGCTGCAGGTGATCTACAGCGGCATCAACGGTTCCCTGTGGAAGCGGGCGCAACGGACCGTTGCGGAGGAGAATTCGCCGATCATGGCGGCGCAGGCGAAGCTTTTCTTCACCAAGCTCGTCGGCAACGTCTTCATCTTCATCTCGCTCGCCGGCAGCCTCGCGCTGGCCGGTCAGGCCTGGTCCGTCTACATCGACCCGGTCGCCTCGCTCGTCATCGCCGGCAGCATTCTCATGTCGGCGCTCAGGGTGCTGACGACCTCCTGCTACGACCTTCTGGACGGCACGCTCGAAGAGGGCGACCAGCTCAAGATCACGCGCGAGCTGGTGGCGCATTTCGAGCGCTACGACATGCTGTACGGCGTGCGCTCCAGGCGCTCGGGCAACCGCATCTTCATCGACATCTTCCTGGGCTTCGATGCGGGCCGACGCGTCGGCGAAGTCCAGCGCGAGATGGAGGTGATCCGCAAGTCGGTCGCTGCGCATTTTCCGAACAGCGTCGTGACCGTCATCATCGGCGCGCAGGATGCCGTTCCGGTGCCGGTTGCGGCCACGCACTGGGCGTCTCAGGCCGGCCGCGGTGACGATCCGGCAGTCGCGGACGTGGATTTGCAGGAGGCTCGACCGGTCGAAGCGGGCTCGGCGTCGAACTGACGAAGACGCCCCGGCGCTCAGTTCGTTTCAGCCGACCGCGGATAAGGCACGGTCAGATCCGCCAGCAGGTGGCGCCCGCACTTGCGGGCAAGACGCAGGAGCCGCAGAAAGACGAGCGCGGTAATGAAGGCGTCGCCGCCAGCGGTGTGACGATCCCGCGGCTCCACGCCGAACAGTGCGCACAGGGCATCCAGGGAAAACCCGCGCGGTGCGTGATCGGTGTCGAAGGCCCCGCTGTCCTGCAGGTGGAGCGTCAGGTCCATGGTGTCGAGCCGGCGGTTGTGCAGATCGACCTGAAAGTGCCGCTGGCAGGCTTGGTTCAGCATCTCGATATCGAAGCCGATGTGGTGGCCGACGATGACGCCATCGCCCAGGTAGCCGAGGAAAGCGGCCAGCGCCTCCCGCTCGTCCATGCCGTCCTGCGCCTCGTCCCGCGTGATGCCGTGCACGGTCACGGCCGACTGGTTGTGCGCGATCTTGAGCATGGCTTCGAACGCGTCCGCCAGATCGATCTCGTCCGCCCTGACGGCGACAGCGCCGATGGTGATGATGCGGTCGCGCTTCGTGTCGAGGCCGGTGGCCTCCGTATCCAGCACGACGAAGCGGACCTGCGCGACGGGCGTCTGGTCGGACCAGGTCGCATCGAAGGCGTGCAGATAGCCCCGCACGATCGGGTCCGATGGTTCGGCCGCGCTCACATTCGCCGTATCCACTGCGCCGGCGTCGAGGTGAACTCGATCAGTTTCTGCACCGATTCGAAGGCCGTCTTCAAGAGCCGCTGATCGTACTTGGGAAGCTGGCTTGCCGCGATGAGCGGGCTGCGCGTCGTGCTTTTCATGGCGGCCGCCGCGGCGTAGCAGGAGGCGGCGCGGAAAGCCCCGGCCGCTTCGTGAAACACCGTCGCGGCTTCGGGCACCGCGGCAGCGGCGACATCCAGGCGCTGCAGGGTGCTCTTGGCGTCCAGGCTGCCTGCGGCCAGCGCGTAGACGCGCGCAGCGTCCGTGATCGGGGACAGCGCTGTGGCGCCGAGATCGAGATCCTGGGTCTGCGCGCCGTCCAGTTCGATCACCAGCCCGTGGAAGAACGTCATCGGCGGCAGGCGTTCGAGCGTGTCGTTCGCGAGAATGGGAATGAAGCTGCGACTCGCCCGCAGATTCGCGCCGATGGCCGCAGTCAGCTCGCGTTCGAGGTCGGGATCGCCGCAAAGCACCCGATAGTCGAGGAACCGGCGGGTGGCGTAGACCTCGTTCTCGATCGGGTTGCCGATCATTGCGTCGAAGAACTGCTTCCAATCGGACAGCGACCGACAGCGCAGGATGTCTTTCTCGGCCGCGGCCGGCAGTGGTCGATCGAGGCCGCAGGCCGTCAGGTGCAGCGAGACCCTTTCCAGGATCGTTCGGAAGTATTGCGCTACCCGGGCCTCCTGCTCGTGCGGCGGGTCCGCGTAGACGATCCCGATCTCGGGCTGCACGGGTTCGATGATTTCGGCGCGGCCCGCTTTGCCGAAGAGCAGCCAGCAATGCGGGACGGCGGCGACACCGGCGTCGCCGGCGGGCAGCTCCTCGCGAACGGCGCACACGATCGACTCGACCAGCGCCGCATCAAAGAGGCTCACGATTTCCGCCACCCTGGCGAAGGTCGCCGGACCCGTCAGGGCCTCCGCTGCGAGCGCACGCGCCTGCGCGACCAGAAGCCTCCACTCGGCAACGGTCCGCGCGTGTGCCAGTTCCGCTGCGAGCAGCGGGAGGTTGCGGCCGGTGACGCAGGAGAGCTCTCTGGCGGAGAGAAGTCCCTCCGCGCGACTTGCTCGGGTTCCGTCCAGAGTTACGACGAGGAGCGGGGTGCGGCTACGCATCATCTGCAGCAGATACGCTTCCGACGTCAGATTCGGTGCTGTGGTCGCGAAGCGCGTCGTCATCACCGATTCGCACGTGTCACCGGCAGTGCCCGCGGCAGAAGCCATGCGCTCGTGCAGGTCGCGCGCGGTGATGACGCCGACGGCGGTGCCGTTGTCATCCAGCACGGCGATTGCGTCCCCCGGGCAGGTGGCCATTGCCCTTGCCGCGTCGCGCGCGGGCTGCCCGGGCGTGCAGACGCGCAGCCGCGCCCGCAGGAACTCCGGCGAGGGTCCCGCGGTGTCGAGCCACGAAGCGGACTGCAGCGTGGCTCCCCGCAATTTCTCGTCGACCGTTGCCTGGAGGACGTTCTGGTAGAGTCCGGAAATCGAGAAGCGGGCGGCAAGAAAGCGCGCGACGCGGGGATACTTGGTGACGTGGACGGCGAAGGAGCGCGCATCGATCGAGTACAGGATCACGTCGCTGCTGGTCTTCGCCGAGTGCAGATAGGACTCGCGTCCCAGGAAGTAGGCGAGGCCGAGAACGTCACCGGCACCGAGCAGGTCGTACAGGCGGTCTCCCTCTTCCGTCTCGTCGACGATCTCGACCGTTCCCTGCTGAACGACCCAGAGGCACGGCTTGCGTGGCGCGTTCCTGCGGAAGATGAACTCCCCCGCCTCGTGAAACGATACGCGCCCGGTTGCCGCCAACTCGAGGAGATCCTCCTCCGAGATCGCGTCGAAGGGCGCCGACTGCTTGAGGAAGTCGGCCACGCGATAGCGGATGATCGATGTCTTCATTGTCGGGCGTTGCGAACGCGGCGTCGTGACAGTGGGCGCGAGGGGATCGCGGGTCGCTGCGAGAGACCGTGGCAGTTTAGCTTCGCGCTGACCTGCCGTGTGCGTGCGATCGACGCTCCGTGGCAGGTGCGCTACACTCGACGGCAGTCTTATGCTCATGGCGTCGCCTCGCTGCGGCGCTCCCTTCGAGTCGCAAGCGGAGAAGGTCGACCGTCATGGATGTACACGTACAGCAGTCGGCAGATGGCATCGACCGGGTAGTGCTCGCCGGCCGGTTCGACAGCATGGCCGCGGGAGACGTCGACAAGCGCCTGGGAGAACTGGCGACGGCGCCGGCGGCACGCATTCTGGTCGACCTGTCGCAGGTGTCCTTCCTCGCCTCCATCGGTATCCGCACACTCCTCAGTGCCGCGCGAACGCTCAGGAAGCACGGCGGGAAGATGGTGTTGCTGAGTCCCCAGGCGCCGGTCGAGGAAGTACTCCGAATCACCGCGATCGAATCGATTCTTCCCGTGTTCGGCGATTTCGAGGTGGCGACTGCCGCGTTGCAGGCGGGCGCGGCGAGCGGCTGAATCAGCGCCGTGCGTGTCGGAGTCAGTTCCACCTCGCTGGTGATTCGCAACAGGTTGTCCGAGTTGCTGCGCCTGAGCGCCTGGGTGCAGGCGTGGGCACAGAAGAACGCAGTGCCGGAGGTCATGGCGCAATACGTCGACCTGTGCGCCACGGAACTCGTCACCAACGTGGTGAACTATGCCTACGCCGACGATGGCGAGCATCTGATCGAAATGTGCCTGTGCCGATTCGACGACCGGACGACCCTCGAAATCGCCGATGACGGGAAACCCTTCGATCCGGTAGAGACGCCGGAACGGCCGCGCACGACCGATCTCGACACGGGACGCGTCGGCGGCTGGGGCATCGGCATCGTCCGGCATTTTGCCGATGACATGCGATATAGCCGCGCCGGCAAGCGCAACTGCCTGACCGTGGTGTTTCGCCACGAGCAGGGCGCCCCGCGGTGACTCCGGAACGTTTATCATTGCCCCGCGTCGGCCGCGTTGGTCGCGCGGTGTGGGTGCTGCGGGGCGTGGCTCAATCAGAATCGAGGAGAACAGAACTATGGCGGGACCGAAAGCGGCTGCGATGACGGAAGGGCAGGAGGGGGCGAGCCTGGGGTTGGGGGCAGGAGAGGCGGCCGGGGTGGAGAAGATCCGGGAGCTCCTGTTCGGCAACCAGATGAGTGATTACGACCGCCGTTTTGCGGCGCTGGAGGATCGCATCCAGCAGAACATGCGGGATCTGGAGTCGGAGGGATCGCGCAATCTGTCGGGTGTGGAGTCGAGCCTGAAGAAGCAGCTGGAGTCGTGCGTGAACCAGCTGCGGGAGGAGAAGGATCTGCGCACGGAGGCGGACAAGGAGCTGGAGCGGGACGTGCGGGAGCAGTCGCAGTCGCTGGACAAGAGGCTGGGTCAGCTGTCGGACCAGCTGGGGCGGCTGGAGCGGGAGTTTGCGGAGCGGCTGGGGCACGAGACGCAGGAGTTGCGGGAGGAGATCAAGCGCCGGAACGACGACACGAGGCAGACGATCGAGCGGATGTTTGCGGAGTTGTCGAGCGTGAAGACGGATCGCAATCTGCTGGCGGGGCTGTTCGTGGAGATCGCCAAGTGCCTCAATCAGGACATCGCCCC
>JAEUMW010000117.1 GCA_016791345.1 Betaproteobacteria bacterium
CGCCAGTGTGCCATGCGTGGAACGCGATCCCGAGATGCCGGTCCCGTAGCGATCAACCGCGGCCTTCGCGGCAGCGGCCACCTTCGGGTGTGTCGTCAGACCGAGATAGTTGTCCGCTCCCAGCATCACCACCTTGCGGCCGGCCATGACGGATTCGCCCCGCAGTGCCGACTGGAGTTCCGGGAAGAAGGAAGCCCTTCCGGTGACGGCAAGGTACTCCGGCTGAGGGGAAATCATCATGGCAGCTCCTGTCCTGGACGATTCGAAGACGGTCCGCATCGACCAACGGGCTGGATCGCCACTCCCTTGCTTCCCTCGCGTCCTGCGAAACCCGGCCATGCGTGCACAGGCAGGGTACGCGGGGATGCTTACTCAGACCTTTCCGGTATCCGCAACGGGTCGCGAGCGTGACAACGGGGGCCAACGCGGCGACAAAGCAGACCTGCGCGGCAGCGCGTTCCGTCAGGGTTTGTTCTTGAGGGCTGACTTGCAGACGAAATCGAGCTGCGACTCGGACACCGAATCCGGCGCGACCGGGGTGAACGAGGTCGCGTCGACTTCCAGCGTGATCTGACCGACGCTCTTGCCCTTGGCGTCGAGGTAGATAACCTCTCCGACGGCAAAGCTGCGCTCCTCGCAGTTGTACCACGCCAGATGCTTGGACGCGCGAAACGCGCGAATGCCGCTGCCCGGAAAGCCCGGCTGGTCCTCGGTGTACTGCCACTTGTCCCACGCTCGTCGGAGCTTGTCCTTGAGCACGATGCCGTGCGCGTCGACGTAGATGGTCCCCTCTTTCGCCGTCGCGACGAGCTGCCAGTCGGCCGCGAGTGCCGGCGCGGGCAGAACGCTGGCGGCGACCAGCGAGGCGAAACCGAAAACTGCTCTGTTCATGAACAGGCTCTTGTCACGCGGGCGGTGCGCTGCAGGGGTGGAGTGTCGTACGGATGCCGGGAGAAGGAACTCTCCCGGGCAGGGTAACACGCGTGTCGATTTCCGCGCTGTATCCTCGGGTCATCCGATGCCGTTCGGCGGCAGGCTGGCCGGTGCACCGGCCACGACGGGCTCCGAAAGGTTCGGGAAAGCGAACCCCTGTAGCATATGCTGGGTGAGCGACAGGCCGCCTTTGCGGTCAGGCAGGAGTTCAAGTGGACAAGCGAACGATAGAATCCCGGCTGCGGGCGGCAGTGCGCCGCCGGCTGGGGACCGGCAGGGAATGCGCGGTTACCTCCAACAGCAGATTCGCCGATCTGGGGATTGATTCCCTCGATGTCATGGACGTTCTCTTCGAGGCCGAAGAGGAGTATGGCATTCGCTTTACCGACCGGGCCGCGCGGGCTTTTGTCACGATCGGCGACGTTGCTGCGTACATCGCAGGCAGGCAGGCGCAGACCGCCTGAGTGACGGGATTTTCGCCGAAGTCATTACGGCGTCTGTCACGGGAGTGCCTTACGGCTCGGTGGCCGGCCATTGGCCGAAGGCGATGCGAATCAGGGTACCGCCAGCGGGTTGCACGCGCTCGAGGCGCACTTCTGCACCGTGGGCGTGGGCAATCTCGCGGACGATGGCGAGCCCGAGGCCGGAACCTCCCGGCGGACTGCCGCGAAGCCGATAGAAGCGTTCGAACACGCGGTCGCATTCTGCCTCGGGGATGCCCGGGCCATCGTCCTCCACCGAGAGGCAGATGGCCGGAGACGTCTCCAGCCTGACCGTCACCATGCCGGGCCGACGCCCGTAGCGGATGGCGTTGTCGATGAGGTTGTTCATCATCTCCTGGAGCAGCAGGGGGTCTCCCGTCACCATGATCGGGCGTTCCTCGCCTGAAAACCCCAGGTCGACGTTTGCAGCGAGTGCCTGCGGCACCCATTCGGCACAGGTCTCTTGCACCAGTCGTGCGAGATCGAGACGTTCGAAATCCCGGCTGCGGCTTCCGCTCGGCTCGGCGCGCGCCAGGGTAAGCAGCTGATTGACGATGCGCGTGGCACGCCGGGCCGAATGCTGCAATTGTTCGAGTGCCTTGCGCAGCGAGTCGGAATCGCCGGTGCGCGCAGCGCGGTCGATCTGCGTCATGAGGCCGGCGAGCGGCGTCCGGAGCTGGTGCGCCGCGTCTTCGATGAACTGCTTCTGCGAGCCCAGGGCCTGCTCCAGACGCTGCATGAGATCGTTCACCGCGTGCATGAGCGGTTGCAGCTCCTCCGGCGTGTGCTTGTCGCTCACCGGCCGCAAGTCGCTCCAGCCGCGGCGGGTGATCGCCGTGGCGACGCGCTCGACCGGCCGCAGCGCGCGGCGCACGCCCACCCACAGGAGCGCGATGACGACGACGGTGAGCAGGAGTTGCGGCACCAGCACGGCGGCGAAAAGGTCGCGCAGGAGCGCCTTCCGTTCGTCGAGATCCTCCCGCACGAGGACCATCGCGGCGGGTTCGTCACTGCCGGCAAAGAGCGACAGCGCAGCGACCCTCACCGGCTTGCGGCCGATTGCCGCATCGAAGAACTGCACCGGCGTTCTCCTGCCCGGCCAGTCCTCGGGCGCCGGGACGTTCGGGTCACCGGCCACGGTCTCGCCGCTGCGCGCGACCACGCGGAATTTGTCTCCCCGATAGAGATCCGATTCGATGGAGGTCAGCATCGCCCGCGGCAGCGCGAGCCGTGGCTCGCCTCCTTCCAGCCGGACGTGATCGAGAATCACCTGGCCGGTGTTGAGAAGCTGGCTGTCGAAGGCGCGCGTCGCGAAGGTACTGGCGACGAGATAGCAGACGGTCGTGCTCACCAGCAGCGCCGTCAGCACGGGCGGCGCCATCCACGCCAGCAACTCGACGCGGAGGCTCTTGCGCAGCGTCACGTCTGCCTGGGATTCAGACGATCGGGGCCGGCGTGCTGCCGGCCGGTTCGAGCAGGTATCCCAGTCCGCGAATCGTGCGGATCGTCACGTCGGCGTGCTGCAGCTTCTTGCGGATGCGGTGCACGTAGACCTCGATGGCATTGGGCCCGACGTCGTCGCGCCACTCGTAGAGGCTCTGCATCAGCGTGTCCTTGTTGACGACGCGGCCGACGCGGTTCATCAGCACCTCGAGCACGGCGAGCTCGCGTGGCGACAGATCGACCGGGACGCCGTCGATCGCCGCACGGCGCGATCCGATGTCCAGTGTGATGCGGCCGATGCAGATCTCGTTGTTGGCGCCGCCATGCGCCCGCCGCATCAATGCCCGCAGCCGGGCTTCGAGTTCGCCCGCTTCGAAGGGCTTGATGAGGTAGTCGTCGGCACCGAGGTCGAGGCCGCGAATCCGGTCGCCGACCGCATCGCGCGCGGTCAGGATCAGCACCGGCGTGCGGCTGCCGCGGCGGCGCAATCGCTGCAGCACCTCGAAGCCGTCGATGCCCGGCAGCCCGAGATCGAGGATGATGAGGTCGTACTCCTGCGTGCCGAGGACCGAGTTCGCGCGCTCGCCGCTGTCCACGCTGTCGACGGCATAGCCACCCTCGCGCAGGGTGGACGTAAGTCCGTCGGCGAGGACCGGGTCGTCTTCCACGATGAGGATGTGCATGATGAGGAGGGGGCCGGCAGGGTGGGGTTGTGCGATTGCGGACGTGCGCACAGGAAGGCTCAGGCGCAGTTCTGCTTCCGGCCCTGCGCCTTCGCCTGGTACATGAGGTCGTCGACGGTTCGCAGTGCCTGTGCTGTGCTGGCTGGTGGCGCGCCGAAGGTCTTCCATCCTACGCTCGCGGTAATGGCGAAACCAGCCGCCTGCATGCGTCGCGCGATCGTCTCGCCGAGCTCGCGCGACTTGCGACGGCAATCGTCGGCCTGCATGTTGGGCAGGACGATGATGAATTCGTCGCCGCCGATCCTGCCGATCGCATCGGAATCCCGCGTGCACTGCCGCAGCACGTCGGCCACCAGCTGCAGGGCCTCGTCGCCGGCGTGATGACCGCGGGTGTCGTTGAGCGTCTTGAAGCCGTCGAGGTCGAGCAGCGCGAGCGAGAGCGCCCCGCCATAGCGCTTCTGCCGGAGAAGCTCCCAGTCCACCCTCGACAGGACCGCGCGACGGTTGGGCAGGCCGGTGAGCGGATCGGTCTGCGCCTCGTTCAGGGCTGCCAGATACCGGCTGCGCGCCGCCCGCGCGAGGTACACCACGAGCGCGGAGGCCGCTGCCGCCACACCGATGTCAGTGATAAACGAGGGCACGCTGACCACCTGGTGCGAATAGGTGATGATCTGCAGCAGCGTCGTCACCACCAGGGCGACCAGGGCCGCCGTCAGGCGCTGGCAATAGGTTGCGACAACCGCCAGCGGGAAGACGTAGAGCACGTGCAGCTTGATCTCCTCACCGGTCGTGAGATCGAGCGCGAAGATGAACGCCGCCGCGAGTGCGCAGGCGAGGAGAACGAATACCGGCGAGCGCGCCCCGAGATGGGGGACCGCGTTCATGGCCCGCGGCGCGGCCCGCTTGTCTTCGAAGGCTGCCTCCGCCTCGTCGAGGTGGCTGACCAGCATGTGCGACAGAAGATTCACAGCGACCCCGCCGAAGACCAGCGGAAACACGTAAAGCGCGAGCGATACCTGTCCGGAAAAAAGCTTGTCGTAGATCGTCGTGCCGGTCGGCTTGGCGAGTTGCGACAGATGCTGCAGCAGAACGACGTTCACACCGGCAACCGCGAGCAGCACGGTGGCGAACGCGCCGACGGTCCAGCGCGAGATCGACACCTTCCTGAACAGGAAGGCATAGATGCCGGCCGGAATCACGATCGAGAAGAGGACCAGCAGGACGAACTCGCTTTCGTGGAACACGTCCGGCGTCATCGGGGGTCCTCCAGTCCGCCGGAGAGGTGGACCGGACGTTCGCGAGGCGTCGCCGTCGGGGGGCGTGCTTGCACGTAAGGGAAGCTGTACACGGAAGTCATCACAGAAGCGGGAGTGCGCAATCAGTGAAGCGTGCGGGTTACGAGGCGCTCGCACGATCAACCCTCGCGCGGTTTCCGCGATTGACGCATGGCGGGCCATCGACTCGATATCGGCCTCGAACGTGGGCGAAGTTTGGGACGAAAACCTGTCGCGAACCTTTCGAAAAGGGGCGATCGAGTGCGCCCGCTGGGGCTTGGCGCAAGGCACGGCGCGGTCGCCCCGGGCATCTGGCGGTCCGGATCCCGGATTCACGCGTTCCTCGCATCCGGTGCCCGCCGGCCAGTGGCGACGCGCCTCGACGGCGGCATATACTTGCCGCCTCCCATCGCCCTCGCAGGCTGCCCATGCCCGACGACCAACGAGCGACCGAGAAGCGCGTGCGGCACTTCCGGCACATCCTCCTGTGGCCGCTGCAGCTCATGCCGATCCGCGAGGGCGCGCAGATCCAGAAGCACTGGGAGGTGCTCGAGCAGGAGCGGGAAGGCAACCCCTGGCACGAGGTCCTGGACGAGTTCACGGGTGATCCGGCCGAGTTCAAGGAACGGCACTACAACGAATTCGTCACTTTCCTGCCGCACGTCCAGCGCTTCCTGTATGGCGAGAGCCGGCGCGCGGGGCAGGAGATGCAAGGCGGCGGTTCGGCCATGCGCGTTTTCCGGCGCGAGGACGTAGCCGCCGCGCGTCTCACGCTCGCGCTGGGCACCGCGCCGCTCACCCTGAGCGTCGCCCACGTCGACCTCTACTTCTTTTTCGACATCGATGTCGTGCTGCTGGGGGTGGAAGTGTTTGCCGACGACCTGCCGCTCGTGATCGCGGAGGATGTTCTCTATCGATTCGGTCGCGCCTACCCGGCCGGGTGGGAGGAGAACGGCCAGGGTGCGCACTGCGTGCACAAGACGGAGTGGCTGTCAGCCGCGGGCGAGGTGCTGGCGGTCTCGGACTACGAGCGGCGGGACAAGTATCTGTCGTTCGTCTGCCGGCACCGCGCGCCCTGCCTGGCCGCGCACTGGGCGTTCCTGCTGCAGCCGCTGGTGCTCGACCACGCCGATGAGCGCGGGCTGATTCGCTATCGCCAGATCGAGTACTACCGCATGCCGGTGATGGGCTATCTCGCGATGGAGAAACCGAAGGCACTCTCGCGCAGCGACTTCATCCGGCTCGGCCTGGTGACGGCGGCTGGTGCCGACGAGACGCTGCCGTATTCCGACCGTCACGTCGCGGACTTCGAGGAGAAATTCTGTTACGACCGCTACTGGAGCGACCGCGTGGAGGAACGCAACACGCGGCTCTTGTGCTGCGGCCATGCGCTGGTGGTCGTCGGCGATGCCAATGCGCGCGTGTTCGTCGACCGCGAGACCGGCGTCTTCAGCCAGTTCCGCCACCAGTATTTCCTGCTGTTCCTGATCGCGCATTTCCACAAGGCGGCGCTGCTCATGTTCTCGGATCGGCTGGTCGACGCATTGAACCGGCTCGAGGTGCACAACGCGGACTCGGTGAAGCACTTCAAGCGCGCGATCCGGCAGCAGTTCGAGATCTTCTTGCGCTTCACCCACCGCTACTGGTTCCACCAGCTCTCCGACCAGGCGCAGTCGCGGACGCTCTTCAGCATGTGCGCGCGACACCTGGGCACCGATCCGCTGTTCGAGGAAGTGCAGCAGGAGATCCAGGAGATGAACAGCTACCTCGACAGCGACAGCCTGCGGCGTCAGGCGAACACCGTCGTGCGGCTCACCGTAGTCACGACGTTCGGCCTGATCGGCACCCTGTGCACCGGCTTTCTCGGCATGAACGTGATCGATGCTGCGGACATTCCGCTGTGGCAGCGGGCGCTGCTCTTCATGGTCTACTTCGTGCCGTCGGTGGCCCTGATCCTTTTCTTCATCGTCAAGTCGAAGCCGCTGTCGGATTTCCTCGAAGCGCTGTCGGACGAGCGCCTGCCGCAGGTAGCGAAGCTCTCCTCGCTCGCCGAAGTCTGGCGCCGGCGGCGGCGCCCCGTGCGCTGAGGAGGTATGCGCGCCTGTCCGCGCCGTCTTGCCTCGTGGCGGGCATTCCAAAGCGTTGCCGACGGGTCGAGCGGCATACTTTTTTGACATGGATCAGCTCCAGCTCTATTTGGGCGGGTTCCGCCCCAGCGTGGCGCGCATTTTTTCCTATACTGCAAGAAATGTCTGATCACGGTTGCTCAAGGGAGGTGCCGCCATGTTCACGACTGAAACAGGATACAGGCTGTCGGCGCTCGGCTTGACGGCGGTCGCTACACTGCTCGTCCCGCAGGCGGCGCAGGCCGACCGGAGCGGAAAAGAGGTGGTCGAGGCAGTCTGCGCGACCTGTCACGCGACGGGCGCCAAGGGCGCACCAATAATCGGCAATACCCAGGCGTGGAGCAAGCGTGCTTCGCAGGGACTTACGGCCCTGACCGGGCACGCGATAGAGGGTATCCGCGACATGCCGGCGCACGGCGGTAATCCGAACGTCACGGACTTCGAGATCAAGCGTGCCGTCATCTACATGGTGAACCAGTCGGGTGGTGCGTGGTCCGAGCCCATCGACAAGTCGGCAGCGCTCGCCGAGCGTACCGGCGAACAGGTGGTGCAGACGCAGTGTGCACGCTGCCACCAGACCGGCGAAGGCGGTGCGCCCAGGATCGGCGACCGTGCGGCGTGGACGCCGCGGCTACAGCAGGGATTGAATGTTGCCGTTCGATCCGCCATCAGCGGACACGGCGGGATGCCCGCGCGCGGCGGTCTGGTCGATTTGACCGATGCCGAGATCCGGAGCGCAGTGGTGTACATGTTCAACCCGGCGGGTACCACAGCAAAGGGACCGACGCCGCCGATGATCACCGTCTCGGCAGCGAATCGGAAGACGATCGGCAAGACGGAGGTCTATCTCGGGGTGGTGCCGGCCGCATCGCTCGCCGCCCAGCAGGCGAAGCGGGGCACGAAGGGTCCGATGCACGGTAGCATTCCGAGCGGCACGGACTACTACCACGTCAACATCTCGCTCATCGACAGCGAGACCAAGGGCGAAATCACGGACGCCAACGTGGAGGTCACGGTCGAAGATCTCGCAATGCGCGGCGAGACCAAGAAGCTCGATCTCATCGCGATCGGCGACCACATTAGCTACGGGAACTACTTCCAGATGGTCGGGAGGGATCCCTATTCGATCGGCGTGCGGATCAAGCGAGGCAAGAGCGTACCGGTAAGCACGAAGTTCGAATTCAAGCCAAGCTGAGGCCGCGGCACGGTCGTCTCCGTCGGCTACTCGTCGGTCCCTAAGGTCGGCGTAGTCGGCCCGTCGGCGCACCGCATCGCAGTGGCCGACGGTGCGCAGCTCGGCGTAGCCGCCGTGCACGATGCGGCACCGAGGCACCGCGACCAGATTCGGGCGGGACGCGATGTATTCGACCGGAGTATCGATGTGCATGCTGCCGCCATCGGAGATGTCCATGCGCAGCGACACTGCGTGGCGGGAGACGAGTCGACAATGAGAAGTCATGAGGTGCACCTGAAGCGGTGCGATGCGCTGCGCACGGCGATGGGAAAGTTGGTCGGCTTCGTCACATCCGGCCTGCTGCCGTCGGGCGCGGGCGCCTCGCACTCGAATTTGCCTACCGGGCAGGACGGGAACGTCCGCAGGCTGCGTGCGGCGTAAGCGGGTGCGTGAGCAGGAGGTCGGCCGATGACCGAGGCCGCGGGCCGACATGGGTCGAGAGGCGTCGCCGTCGCCTGGGCCTGGGCCATCGCCGTGGTGGTGGCCGTCAACGTCTTTCTCAATACCCGAATGGCATTGCCGCTCGGGTTCTCGGACGAGTTCACCTACGCCGTCCTGAGCGCGCGTTTCGGCCAGGAGTCGACGCTGGCCGGCAACCCGCTGGTGGTCACGCTGGACGCGCCGAACCGCGTCTTCCTGGCCCTCTACGGGCTGCTCGGCTCGCCGCCGCGGCCGGTGTTCGAACTGGCGCGGGTGCTGAACAGCCTGCTGCTCGCGCTGGGCATGGGGGTGCTTTTCGTCGCCGCCCGTGCAGGGCGTGCGTTGGCGCCTGCGTTCGCGGTGGGGGTCGCCTACGGGCTCGGACCGCAGTCGACGTACGCGGCCTACTTCGCGCCGGAGACGATGTACGCGGTGGCGTTCTTCCTGCAAGCCACGCTCGCCGCCCTCGCACTCGGCCGCGAGGACGCGCGTCTGGCCGCACTCGCCGGCGCTGCAGTGGCCGTGCTGTCGCTGGTCAAGCCGCACGGCCTGCCGGTGGCAGCGGTAACGGCCGTCTTCATGGGTCTGCACGCGGCACGGCAGCGCCACGCCGATTCGCGCTCGCTCTGGCTCGGCTGTCTCGGTTATCTGATCGCGCTCTTCGTCGTGCGCGCGGTGCTGAGTTGGGCGCTGGCACCGGACGTGACTGCCGGGAATGCGCTCACGGGGTCGCTGTATGCCCGATTCGTGGACAGCATGGCAGCGGCGCTCGTCGATCCCGGACGGTATGCAGCGTTCGCCACGCTGCTCGCTGCACACTGCGCTGTCGCGGCCTGCCTCGCGGGACCTGCGCTCGTCGCAGGGCTTGCGCAGGTCCCCGGCCGCCTCGCCGGGGACCACGGGTCGGCGCGCTTCGCCGCGACGCTCGCCGGACTCACCGCGTGGCTCGCGGTTGCGCTCATCGTGATGACGACGGTGTTTACCGTCGCGGCCGAGGAGACGAACCGCCTGCACGTGCGCTACTACGGTTTCTGCATTCCGCTGCTCTTCGTCGGCTTGGCCTGCCTGCATGCCAACGGGCTCTGGAGCCGTCGCCAGCAGGCGCTGGGGCTCGCCGTGTGGTTGCTGGGCATTGCCGGTTGCGGGTTCCTCGTCGATGACTATCTGCGGTCTCCCTTCGATGCC
>JAEUMW010000118.1 GCA_016791345.1 Betaproteobacteria bacterium
GTGCGCTTGATGGTCTCGTTCAGGTAGTCCCAGTGGAAGAACATCTGGCTCGTATCCGTGCTCTTCTCGGCGCCGTCGTAGATGCCGCGCACGACGAAGCTCCACGTTCCCGGATAGATCGTGCCGCGCAGAGGCACCACGTCGCCCACCTTGAAGCCATGGATATCGGCGAGCTTGCGCCCGATGATCGCGCCCTTGCGGTCGCGGCGGAACGCCGCCAGCTCTGCCTCCGGCACCTGGTATTCCGGATACAGCTCGAAATAGGAGTTCGGGTCCACCGCGAACTGCGGAAAGAAGTTCTTCTCGGTGATGTAGACGCCGGCGAACCAGTTCGCCATGCTCACGCCCGTCACCCCCGGCACGCGACGGATCTTGTCGCGATAGTTGATCGGCAGCGGGAAGACGAGCGAGATCGAGTTGCGCGTGATGAGCCGCGTGTTCGAGGCGCCCTCCGCACCCGCGTACCAGGCGTCCACCACCGTCTGCAGCAACCCAAACGCGACGATTGCGATCACCAGCCCGAGCACGGTCAAGCCGGTACGCAAGCGGTGGCGGAAGGCATTGCGCAGGGCGAGCCGCAGGGATTCCATCGGCAGCTATCGGTCCTTCATCGCGGCGCCTAATCCGCGAGCACACCTTTTTCCAGATGTTTCAGGTGATGCGCGCGCTGCGCCGAGTGCGGATCGTGCGTGACCATGATGATGGTCTTGCCGAGCTCGTCGTTCAGCCGGTCCATCAGGTTGAGCACGTCCTCGGCGGAGACGCGGTCGAGGTCGCCGGTGGGCTCGTCGGCGACGAGCAGCGTCGGATCCGTGATGATCGCGCGCGCGATGGCGACTCGCTGCTGCTGGCCGCCGGAAAGCTCCGATGGATAGTGATCGAGCCGATCGCTCAGACCCACCATGGCGAGCGCGGCCTCCGCATGCTCCCGGCGCTGCGCGCGCGACAGCGTGGTGAGGACCAGCGGCAACTCGACGTTCTCCAGCGCGGTGAGCACCGGCATCAGGTTGTAGAACTGGAAGATGAAGCCGATGTTCGCGGCGCGCCACGCCGCCAGGTCCGCCTCGCCCAGGGCGCCGATGTCGGTGCCGTCCACCAGGAGCTCGCCGCTGTCCGGTGTGTCGATGCCGGCAATCAGATTGAGCAGCGTGCTCTTGCCGGAGCCGCTCGGCCCCATGAGCGCCACGAAATCGCCGGCGGCGATGTCCATGTTGATATCGCGCAGCACCTGCACGACCTGATCGCCGCGCCGGTACGACTTGGCGAGGTTGCGGATCTCGACTATCGGCGGCAGATCGGCGCCGCGGTTCACTTCTCTGCCACCTTTACCGCGGCCCCGTCCGCAAGCGTCTCGACCGGCTTGAGGACGATCTTCTCACCAGGCTTGACGCCGGACTTGATCTCGATCATCTCGCCCATCGTCTCGCCCATTGCGACCCGCACCCGCCGCGCGCGATCGCCTTCGACGACGAAGACCGCCGCCTCGCCGTCGCGCTTGACGACGGCGGAAGCCGGCACTGCGGTGCGCGCTTCCCGCTCGCCCTCGCGCAAGGGACGCTCGAGGAACGTCACCTTGGCGCTCATGTCCGGCAGCACGCGCTCGTCGCGCTCGACGAAACGCACCTTGACGAGCACGGTGGCCTTGGCGCGATCGACCGTCGGCACGATGCGCGACACCTCGCCGACAAAACGCGTGTCCGGCAGCGCGTCGAGCTGTATCTCCACCGGCAGCCCTACCTTCGCCTTCTGCAGATTCGATTCCGACACGTCGGCCTCGACCTCCAGCGTCGCCATGTCGGCCATGGTCACCACGGCGCCCTTGGTGTCGACCGCGGCGGAGAAGGTCGTGATCACGTCGCCCACGTTCGCGTTCTTGGTCAGCACGACACCGTCGAAGGGTGCGCGGATGAGCGTCTGCTCCACCGCCACTTCGGCGTTGCGGCGATTCGCTTCGGCCACACCGATGGCCGCCTGCAGGCCGGTGATGGCAGCCCGTGCGCGATCGTAGCGCGCCCGCGCCTGGTCGTAGGCGGACTGCGACAGGAACTTGCGTTCGACCAGTTCGCGCGCCCGGTTGAGTTCGAGGTCGGCGTTGCGCAACTCGGCCTGGCCCTGTTCGAGGTTGGCCCGCGCCACGTGCACGTTCGCCTGCGCCTGCATGAGAAGCGCGCTCACGTCCCGGTTCTCGATCCGCGCGATGATCTCGCCCTGGCGCACCTTGCTGCCTTCCTGCACGCCGAGCCATTCCAGACGGCCGGTCGCCTTCGACCCGACGGAGGCCTTCCGCTGCGGCACGACGTAGCCCGTCGCGTTGAGGAGCGCGATCGCCTGCGAGGGATAGGCGGCAGTCACCGTCGCCAGCGTCACTGGCTGGACCGCGCTCATGCGCGAGTAGGCAACGGCACCGGCTGCGATCAGCACGGCGGCGAGCGCGAGCCAGAGCCAGCGACGGGTGCGGCGCGCGCGCGAGACGGTAACCGCCTTCGCGCCGCGTTCGATGCGCAGCTTGGAGAGATCCTGGAGTTCCACCGGCGTAGCCTTCATGAGCGGGACGCGTATTGTACCGATGTCCCACGAAACAAAGCCCTACGCGAATCACGGCTTCGTCGCCGACTCGCGCTTTCGCCGCGAAGTGTCAAGCGCGCACGGACACTTTCGGGCCAACGCGCGTCGCCAACCTCAGTTTGCCGCACGCGCATCCGCGCCACCTTCCATCGGTCGACAACGTCCGCTCATACCCGACGTGGTGACGACGACGAAGAACGCAACACCTTCCATCGGTCGGCAGCAGCCGTTCGTGCCTCATCGCATCCCTATACTCGGCCCCATCCCTGGACGGGCCGCGCAGTCGGCGGCGCGCACCAGCCCGTGAATCTCGAACGCAGTGCATCCCGTCCACGCCTGGACGATAAGGAGCGAAGTCATGAAGAAGCTGGCAGTCGGCCTCTTGCTGTCCCTCAGCATCGGCGCCACCCACGCGGCATACGAGCCGAAGACCTTCGACATCAAGCACAACTCGGTGGTGAGCAATCCCGGCCGCGGCGCGGACGGCAGAAACTACTTCCTCAACTTCATCCGCGAGATCAGGAACAATGTCCGCGACAACTTCAAGACCACCGGCATCGCGCGGGCGCTGGGCAGCGGACCGAGCGGCGGCAGCAGTGGCGGCGGGTCGCACAGCGGTGGAGGTGGCATCGGCGGCGGGGGCGGGGGTGGCGGAGGTGTCTGCCGCTGATGCGGCTCGGCGCCACCCATCGGTCGATGCGGACCGTTCGTGCGGTCGCTTCGTATACTGAAACCCACAAAGTAAATACGCCGCCACACGCAGGAAGCGGTGAATTCTGCGGGGCCTGTGGCCCCGAAACATCAACCCGTGCAAACGCACGCAACGTCTGGAGCATATGACATGAAAAAGCTGGTATTGGGCCTCGCGCTGTGCATGGCTGTCAACGTCGCTCAGGCCGCGCCTCACGGCGGCCCGAGCCTGTCGAACATCTTCGACAAGATCGGCACCAAGCTGCAGGAGATCAAGAACAACATCAGCCACAACATCAGCCACGGCGGCGGTGGCGGCGGCAACGGCGGCGGAGTCTGCCGCTAACGCTTCAGGTTCACCGACGCGAAGCAGGAAGGGGCCACGGCCCCTTTCTTCTTTTTGGACCGGTCCGCGCCAACACATACGTCGTTCGCACTTGCAACGCGTCGACAAAATAAGCGACGGACAGCGTGCCGACGGTTGCTGTCCGTGGAGCGCCGCTCAGCGCGCGTTTCTCGCGGCCAGCAGCGACTCGATCAGATCGATCGGCAGCGGAAAGACGATCGTTGAGTTCTTGTCCGCCGCGATCGTGGTGAGCGTCTCCAGATAACGCAACTGCAGCGACTGCGGCACGCGGGAAAGCACTGCGGCAGCTTGTACGAGCTTCTCGGACGCCTGCAGTTCGCCTTCCGCATGAATCACCTTGGCGCGCCGCTCCCGCTCGGCTTCCGCCTGCTTCGCGATGGCCCGCACCATATTCTCGTTCAGGTCGACGTTCTTGATCTCGACGTTGGAGACCTTGATGCCCCACTGATCGGTCTGCGCATCCAGCGTCTTCTGGATCTCCAGGTTCAGCCGCTCCCGCTCGGCGAGCATGTCATCCAGCTCGTGCTTGCCGAGGATCGAACGCAGCACCGTCTGTGCGAGCTGGCTGGTCGCGAGCAGGAAGTTCTCGACGTTGATGATCGCCTTCTGCGGATCGACCACGCGGAAGTAGACCACCGCGTTCACCTTCACCGAGACGTTGTCGCGCGAGATCACGTCCTGCGGCGGCACATCCATGGTGACCGTGCGCAAATCCACTTTCACCATCTGCTGCACGCCGGGCACGATGAGAATGAGACCCGGCCCCTTCACCTTCCAGAAGCGTCCCAGCATGAACACGACGCCGCGCTCGTACTCGCGCAGCACGCGCAGCGATGCGAACACGATGATCGCGGCGACGAGAACGATGCCGCCCACACCCAGTTCTGCAAACATCGAATGGCTCCTCAGTTCTCTTCCACGACCACATCGAGCAGCAGCCCGTGCACGCCGACTACACGGACCTTCTGTCCCTTCCTGAGCGCAGTATTGCCACGCACGCGCCAGTTCTCGCCGAGCACGAAGGCGAAGCCTTCCGGCGCCGCATCTTCGACCATTTCACCGATGCTGCCCAGCAGTTCCTCGCGCCCCGTGACGACGGGTCGGCGCCGCGCCTTCACCGCCATGCCGACCACGACCAGAACGAAGAACGCGCTCGCCGCGGTGACCGCGGCCACGACGGACCACGGCACGGCGTAACCCGGCACGTCGGTGTCGATGAGCATGATCGAGCCCAGCACGAAGGCGATCACGCCGCCGATGCCGAGCGCGCCGAAGCTCGGCATGAAGGCCTCCGCCACCATGAAGGCGACGCCGAGGATGAGAAGGGCGAGACCGGCGTAGCTCACGGGCAGCATCTGCAGCGCAAAGAGTGCGGTCAGCAGCGCGATCGCGCCGACCACCCCCGGCACCACGAAACCGGGATTGTAGAACTCGAAGAAGAGCCCGTAGATGCCTATCAGGAGCAGGATGTAGGCAACGCTCGGATCGGTGATGACCGACAAGAGCTTCGTGCGCCAGTCGGACTCCAGCCGCTCGATGCGCGCTGATTTCGTGTTCAGCGTGCGCTCCCCCGTGGCCGTCGTCACCTTGCGCCCGTTGACCTGCCGCAGCAGATCGTTCACGTCGACCGCCACCAGGTCGATCACCTTCATCTGCAGCGCCTCGGATGCCGTCAGGCTCACCGATTCCCGCACCGCCTTCTCCGCCCACTCGGCGTTGCGGCCGCGCAACTGCGCGAGTCCCTTGATGTAGGCCGCCGCGTCGTTGACCTGCTTCGAGCGCATGGCGTCCTGGTTGCCGGGGACCTTGTCCTTCTTGTCCTCCGCTTTGTCGCCCTTTTCACCGGAATCCGCCGCCGGCTTCCCCTTGGGCTCCTGCGGCTCGCCGGGGGCACCGCCGATGGCCACCGGAGTGGCAGCGCCGAGATTGGTGCCGGGCGCCATGGCTGCGATATGACTTGCCAGCAGGATATAAGTGCCTGCGCTCGCGGCGCGCGCCCCGCTCGGGGAAACGAAGGTGGCCACCGGCACCGGCGAGGCGAGGATGTCTTTGATGATCTGGCGCATGGAGGTATCGAGGCCGCCCGGCGTGTCCATCGTCAGCACCACGAGCTGCGCCCCTTCCGCCTTGGCTTTGGTCAGCCCGCGCGAAAGGAAATCGGCGGTTGCGGGACCGATGGCACCGTCGACGGCAAGCACGACGACGGGGGCCGTGGCTTCTTGCGCCGCGGCCGGCACGGCGAGCCCGAAGAGCAGGAGAAGCAGGAGGGAGAATGGCTGGCGAAACATGATCCTGACACGAAGCATAGCCTGAAACTGTGCGACCCCGGGTTGACCGGGAAATTCCCCATCCACTGGCGGCCGCCGCCGAGTTGCTTAGCTGACGGAATTGGCGCATAAAGCGCCTTTTTTCCGCCGTCCCACATGCGCAACCCGGTGAGCCGCGTGCTCGTCATCAACGACGAGGCGCTCGTCCTGAAGGAGCTGATCAAGGGCTTGAACGGCGCCGCGAAGGCGCTCGACAACCCGCTCGGCATCACCTTCGCCGGCGTGGCGACGGCGCGCGAGGCGCTGCGCGCGATCGAGGACGACGGCGACCTGCAGGCGGTGGTGGTCGACGACACGCTCTACACGCTCGCCAACGGCAGGAGTTCGCGCCGCTCCCTGCAGATGACGGCGCTGTCTCTGGTGCAGAAGATCACGCGACTGCGCCCGGAGCTCAACGTCTACATCATGATCGCCAAGGAAGCCGAGGACGAGGTGGTGGACGCGCTCTTCTCCGAGGCGGTGGACGGCTACTTCTATCGCGAGGAGCGCGATTACCGCGGCTGGTACCGCATCCTCAACGCGCAGATCCAGGAGAAGGCGCGCACGCCCTTCTACGATCAGCTGAAAACCTACGTCTTCATGGCCAAGGACGCCTGGCATTCGCCCGGACACTCGAGCGGCGACAGCCTGCGCGACAGCCCCTGGGTGCAGGATTTCTATCAGTTCATGGGCGAGCACGTTTTCGACGCCGACCTGTCGGTGTCGGTGCCGATGCTCGATTCGCTCATGAAGCCGGGCGGTGTCATCCTCGAAGCACAGAAGATCGCGGCGAAGGCATTCGGCGCGCGGCGCACGTTCTTCGCCACCAACGGCACCTCGACGGCGAACAAGGTAATGCTGCAGACGCTGATTGCGCCCGGCGAGAAGCTCCTGCTCGATCGCAACTGTCACAAGTCGGTGCACCACGGAGTCATCCTGTCCGGCGCGCGGCCGATCTACCTCGATGCCTCGGTAAATCGGCGCTACGGCATCTTCGGTCCGGTGGCGAAGACGACGCTGCTGCAGGCGTTCGAGGAACACCCCGACGCGGAGGCCGTGGTGCTCACCTCCTGCACCTACGATGGACTGCGCTACGATCTCAAGCCCATCATCGAGGCGGCCCACGCCAGACGCATCAAGGTAATGGTCGACGAAGCTTGGTACGCCTTCGCCCGCTTCCATCCGGAATTCCGCCCGACCGCGCTCGAAGCCGGCGCCGATTACGTGACGCAATCCACGCACAAGGCGCTCTCGGCGTTCTCGCAGGCGAGCATGATCCACGTCAACGACCCGGAGTTCAACGAGCACATCTTTCGCGAAAGCTTCAACATGCACACGTCGACGAGCCCGCAGTACGCGATCATCGCGAGCCTCGACGTGGGCCGGAAGCAGGCGGTGATGGAGGGCTACAAGCTGCTCGCGCGCACCCTGGGTCTTGCACGCGAACTGCGCCAGCAGATCAACGCGACCGGCACGTTCCGCGCGCTGGAGCTCGACGATCTCCTGCCGGAGGAAGTGGCGAGCGACGGCATCTCGCTCGACCCGACCAAGGTGACGCTCGACATCTCCTCCTGCGGCTACACGGTGGAGGAACTGCAGAGCGAGCTGCTCGAGCGCTTCAATATCCAGGTGGAGAAATCCACCTTCAACACGCTGACGCTCCTGTTTACCATCGGCACCACGCGCAGCAAGGTGTCGCGACTGTACGACGCGCTCATGCGCATCGCACGCGAGGGGCGGGCGCCGCGCCGACTGTATCCGGCCCCGGAGCTGCCGCGCTTCACCGAGCTGCGCGTGCTGCCGCGCGATGCCTTCTACTGCACGGGCGAGCCGGTGCCGCTGCTGCTGGAGAACGATCAGGCGAACCTCGCGCTCGACGGCCGGGTGGCCGCCGACCAGATCACCCCCTACCCGCCCGGCATACCGGTGCTGGTGCCGGGTCAGCTCATCACGACCGAGATCATCCACTACCTGGTCGGACTGCTGCGCTCGCCGAAGAAGATCGAGATGCACGGCATCCTGTACGAGGGCTATCTGCCCTGCGTGCGTGTCCTGCAGGCGACCGAGGAGAACGCGCTGCGACCGCTCGGGCATTGAGCGCTGGCGGCCTCGCCCGATACTTGCAGGCGCCCGCCGATTCGGGTACATATTGCTTTCGTGGCGCACGCGTCCGGATCCGGCCCGTGTGCCTTTTGCTTTCTGGGGAACGGCCATGTCCAATCTGATGAATACCTACGCCCGGCTGCCGGTCGCCTTCGTGCGTGGCGAGGGCATCTGGCTCTGGGACGAATCCGGCAAACGCTATCTCGATGCGCTCTCCGGCATCGCCGTGTGCGGACTCGGCCACGCCCACCCGCGGCTCGCCCGCGCGCTGGCGGAGCAGGCCGCGACCCTGATCCACACCTCCAATCTGTACCGCGTGCCGCTGCAGGAGGCGCTTGCAACCCGGCTGTGCCAGCTCTCCGGCATGGATCGCACCTTCTTCTGCAACTCCGGCGCGGAAGCCAACGAGGCCGCGATCAAGCTCGCGCGCCTCTTCGGCCATCGCAAGGGCGTCGATCTGCCCACCGTCATCGTGATGGAGCGCAGCTTCCACGGCCGCACCATGGCCACACTCACGGCCACCGGCTCGCGCAAGGTGCAGGCGGGATTCGAGCCGCTGCTCACCGGTTTTGCGCGCGTTCCGTACAACGACATCGCCGCCGTCCAGCAGGTCGCCGCTCACAACAAGAACGTGGTCGCCGTGCTGGTCGAGCCGATCCAGGGCGAAGGCGGCATCCAGGTGCCGGATGCGGGATACCTCGCGACCCTGCGCTCGATCTGCGATGCGCAGGGGTGGCTCCTCATGCTGGACGAGGTGCAGACCGGCATGGGGCGCACCGGGCAGTGGTTCGCCTTTCAGCACACGGGCATCCGTCCCGACGTGATGAGCCTGGCGAAGGGGCTCGGTTCCGGCATCCCGATCGGCGCCTGTATCGCGGCGGGCGCGGCGGCGGAGGTTTTTGCGCCCGGCAACCACGGCTCCACCTTCGGTGGCAATCCCTTCGCCTGCACGGCCGCGCTCACCACGCTCGCCACCCTCGAAGACGAAGGACTGCTGGCCAACGCGCAGGCCGTCGGCGCGTTCCTGCGCGCGCGGCTCGCCTCCGGACTCGGCCATCTGCGCAGCGTGAAGGATGTCCGCGGCATCGGCCTCATGATCGGCGTCGAACTCGATCGTCCCTGCGGCGAGCTGGTGAAGCTCGCCCTCGAACGCGGGCTCATCATCAACGTGACCGCCGAGAACGTGATCCGCCTGTTGCCGCCGCTCATCATGACCCAGGCCGAGGCCGAGCTGCTGCTCGACAGCCTGGTGCCGCTCGTGGCCGATTTTCTGGCGACGCCGGTGGCGGCTGCCGCCGCCCGCTAGTTGCGACGATCGACGCGCGCGATGAATCCCGTGCGACATTTCCTGCAGTTCAGGGATTTCTCGCGCGACGAGTTCGAGTATCTGTTCGAGCGCACGCGCCGGATCAAGGACCAGTTCAAGTCCTACCAGCGCTACTGGCCGCTCGCCGACCGCACGCTCGCCATGATCTTCGAGAAGCAGTCGACGCGCACGCGACTCTCGTTCGAAGCGGGCATGCACCAGCTCGGTGGTGCGGCGATCTATCTCAACACGCGCGACACGCAGCTGGGGCGCGGCGAGCCGGTCGAGGATGCCGCCCAGGTCATTTCGCGCATGGTCGACGTGGTCATGATCCGCACCTTCGAGCAGAAGATCATCGAGCGCTTCGCCGCCCATTCGCGGGTGCCGGTGATCAACGGGCTCACCAACGAATACCATCCCTGCCAGATCCTCGCCGACATCTACACCTTCGTCGAGCATCGCGGGTCGATCGCCGGGCGCACCGTGGCCTGGATCGGCGATTCGAACAACGTCTGCAACACCTGGCTGCAGGCGGCCGAGGTATTCGGCTTCAACGTGCACGTCTCCACGCCGCCAGGCTACGAGATCGAACCGGAACGCGCGGGGCTCTACGGCACTGCGCACTACGAGCAGTTCGCCGATCCGCTCGATGCCGCTCGCGGCGCCTCGCTCGTCACCACCGACGTCTGGACCAGCATGGGCTTCGAAGCGGAGGACGAGGAGCGCCGGCGCGATTTCGAGGACTGGCGCGTCGACCTTGAGATGATGCGCCTCGCCACACCGGATGCGCTCTTCATGCATTGCCTGCCCGCGCACCGGGGCGAGGAAGTCGCGGCTGCCGTCATCGACGGCCCGCAGAGCGTCGTCTGGGAAGAAGCGGAAAACCGCCTCCACACGCAAAAGGCATTGCTGGAGTTTCTGGTGCTAGGACGAGTGAACACGTGACTAAGGCTCGGATGGAGTCGGTTTCGGCGCAGGCTAACTTGGCCAGCTGTAAGGGCGGCCAAGTTAAGCGCAGCGGCCGCAGCCAAAATCGCTTGCACACACAAAAAGCGTTGCTGGAATACGTGGTGCTCGGTCGGGTAGAGCAGCCGTGATCGCCGATGAGTCGGTGAAGCCTGTTTCGGCGCAAACTGACTTGACCAACCGCCAGCGAGATCAGGTCGAGCGCAGCGGCCGGAGCCAGGACAGGTTTCGCACGTGGTCCTGGTGGTTATTCCTCATCGTCGCATTGCTTCCGTCCCTGGCCCCGGCACAGTCCCCACCGCCCGACGACCCCAGAACCGCCGTCGACATGCCTGCGCTGCAGCGAGCATTGATTCGGGAAGAGATGCTGGACAACCTCGTGGCGCTCAACGAGATTCTTGCCGATCTCTCTGCAAACAAACCGAACGCAGCCGCAGATGTCGCGGAGCAGAAGCTCGGTCTCGGCTCGATGGGCAAACACGCCGCACGCACGGCCGGACAGGGGCCAGGGCGTTTCATGCCCGACTCGATGCGGTCGATCGGCATCGGCATGCACCAGGCGGCAAGCGAATTCGCGAAGGTGGCACGCACTGGCAACCGCGACGCGGCGTACCAGGCGCTGCAGCCGGTCGTAGGCGCCTGTGTCGCCTGCCATGCCGCCTTCCGCCTGCGTTGAATCCCCATCCGGAGTTAACTCAAACGTGACTAGTGCCAAGAAAGTCGTCCTCGCCTATTCCGGCGGCCTCGACACCTCCGTCATCCTCAAGTGGCTGCAGGACACCTACCGCTGCGAAGTGGTGACCTTCACCGCCGACTTGGGCCAGGGCGAGGAACTCGAGCCCGCGCGCCGCAAGGCGTTGCAGTTCGGCATCAAGCCCGAGCACATCTACATCGACGACCTGCGCGAGGAATTCGTGCGCGACTTCGTCTTTCCGATGTTTCGCGCGAACGCGATCTACGAGGGCGAATACCTGCTCGGCACCTCGATCGCGCGACCGTTGATTGCGAAACGGCAGATCGAGATCGCCCGCGAGACCGGCGCCGATGCCGTCTCCCACGGCGCCACCGGCAAAGGCAACGACCAGGTGCGCTTCGAGCTCGGCTATTACGCGCTGGAGCCGAACATCAAGGTGATCGCGCCCTGGCGCGAGTGGGACCTGCTCTCCCGCGAGAAGTTGATGGCGTATGCCGAACGGCACGGCATTCCGGTCGAGATGAAGCACCGCGAAGGCGGCTCGCCGTACTCCATGGACGCAAATCTCCTGCACATCAGCTTCGAGGGTCGCCATCTGGAAGATCCCGCGGCGGAGGCGGAACCGGGCATGTGGCGCTGGACCGTCGCGCCCGAGGACGCGCCCGACGCACCGGAGTATCTCGACCTCGAATACGAGCGCGGCGACATCGTCGCCGTCAATGGCGACCGCATGACGCCGGCAGCCGTGCTGACCGAGCTCAACCGTCTCGCCGGTAAGCACGGCATCGGCCGCCTCGATCTGGTGGAGAACCGCTACGTCGGCATGAAGTCGCGCGGCTGCTACGAAACGCCTGGCGGCACCATCATGCTGAAGGCGCACCGCGGCATCGAATCGGTCTGCCTCGACCGCGAAGTCGCGCATCTCAAGGACGATCTCATGCCGCGCTACGCCAGCCTGATCTACAACGGCTACTGGTGGAGCCCGGAACGGGAAGCGCTGCAGGCGCTGATCGACCACACCCAGCGGCACGTAAACGGCTGGGTGCGGGTCAAGCTCTACAAAGGGAGCGTCAGCGT